>CANIFK010000390.1 GCA_947466555.1 Acidobacteriota bacterium
CACTTCTATGCAGCGGCTTTTGATACTAGACGGGGGTTTTTGCATCAAAGGCGCTGAGGTTTCACCGCGCGCGTGTGAAGACTATGGCGGGGCCACGGCCTCATTCCGCTTTATTCATGCCGCCTATCCGATAGCCCATATCGGAGTATCCGCGGAGTCGCCGTTCGTACATCCGCGCGAGCATCCGCACATTGACGTCGACGTAGTCATAAACCTGGACTACCCTCTTGTTGTCGTGCAGCCGATGCAACCGTCCCACGTACTGCTGTAGCGTTCCCTTCCACGAAATCGGCATCGCCAGGAAGAGCGTGTCGAGCCGTGCATCGTCGAAGCCCTCGCCAACGTAGCTTCCCGTCGCAAGAATCACCCGCGGCTCCGATTCGGGAATCGCCCGCAGTCGCTGCCACAGCGCCTTGCGCTGCTTGGCGCCCATTCCGCCCCGAAGGACAAGAACGTGTTGGACGCGGCCGGCCAGTGCGGATGCAAAATAGGCCAGATGTTCCGTTCGGCCTGTCAGCAAAAGCGGGGAGCGGCCGCCCTCCACCGCGGTCAGGATGTCGACAACGATCTGCTCATTGCGGTCAGCGTCCTTCACCATTTCGGCATACAGATCCTGAATGCTCGCATCCCCAGCCGGCGCGGTGCCGGTATAGGCGGTGGAACGAGGAAGAACGACATGGTCAAATGGGTTCTGCTCAGTCATCAATCTGGCAGCCATTTTGTAGCGAATGGGCCCGCACTGCATGAAGATGATCGGTTGATGACCATCCTTCCGGACCGGCGTGGCAGTCAGTCCCAAGATGTATTTTGCTTTTGCCGCCGCCAGCACTTTTTCAAAGGTGACGGCCGAGAGATGATGGCATTCGTCGACTACGACATGTCCATACTCCGCGACGAAATCCTTCACCGCGTGGTCCTGATAGAGGCTCTGAACAATCGCAACATCGATCAACCCCGTACGCTTCGTTTTGCTCCCGCCAATCTGTCCAATCTCGCCAATCGGCAGTTCCAGAAACATAGCCAACCGCTCCCGCCACTGGTCCAACAACTGTTGCCGGTGGACAATCACCAGCGTGTTGACACCTCGCCTGGCAATTAACCAGGAGGCAATGGCGGTCTTACCGAATGCGGTTGGCGCGCTCACAACGCCGTCGTCATGCTTCATAATCGCGTCCACCGCCTCCGCCTGGTGCACACGAAGCGTTCCTTGAAACGAGCACGAAAGCGGAGTCCCGGCAAACCGTTCGTCCCGCGTTGCCATCTGAATGCCGTACTCCTTGAACAACGCGGCGACTTCCTGCAAAGAGCCCCGCGGCAATGCCAAATGCCGGACAAGATCTTCTCCGCACGACACCACCCGGGGCTTGCCAAAGGTCGGCAGGCGCATCGCCTGAGCCTTATAAAACTCGGGGTTCTGAAAGGCGGCGATCCGCAGGAGTCGATTCAGCATCGCTGCCGGAAGGCCCTGTTTTTCAATGAATACTTGATTGGCCCGGACGACATGAACCTCGCGTGGGAAGGGCCCGTCGATGCGCTTATCCGAGCGTATTCGCGACGGCGGCAGTGTCCACGGATCGGGGCTGTCGGCATCGTCCATCGCACTGATTCGGACCCCAATAATATCTCCCTGGCTTTGCGCCTCAGCTACAAGCCTTTCCAGGTCCGACAGTCGAAACCGCTTGACGCCTAGCAGAAAGGCCCACTGGTCCGGATGCGGTTCCATGCTGCCATTCACGAAAACGCTCTTGCCCTCGTTTCGCGGCTTCCGCTGTAAGGGGGCGGCGATCAGATTTCCGAAGCCGCCCTTGGGCAGTGTGTCCTGATTCGGGAAAAACCGGTCGTAGGAGTCGAGCCCAATCTGGTGCCGGTTCTCCATCGTCTGAGTCAGCAGGAATGCGCCAAGCCGTCGCGCCAAACTCCCCGGGACGTTCTGCTCAAAGAAGATCCATACGTGGCCGCCGTTGCCGGAACGGGAGATCTCGAGATACGCCGACACGCCGTACTTCTCGCAGGTTTTCAGAAACGCGGTCGTATCCTCGCGCCATGACGCCTTATCGAAATCCGCAGCCAGAAACCAGCAGGTTTCGTCTTGTAGGAGCGGGTAGATCCCGATTGTCAGCTTTCCCTGAAGATGAGCTCGCACTGCCTCGTCATCGAGTAGGAAGTACTTTCGTGTCTCCCGGTCAACGCGTTCTTTGTCCGCTTGCGGGGCAGCGTTGTAGGCCCGCCAATCCCGCTCCGACCGAGGCATGTATCCCTTGCGTCCATCTGCCCGTTCCCAGCGAACGGCGTAGACGTCTTCCCGCCCTCGAAACAGGCTTCGAAAGATGCGAATTTTTTCTGTCTCTGAAAGTGCCGGCGCCGCCGGTTCGGGCGTCGCGGCAACTATCTCCGGTGGGTCGGGCGAAATGCCATGGAGAATCAGCAACTCACGCAAACGCTGGTTTTCAGCCAGTAACGCGGTGAGCAGTTCGTGTTTTTCCATGGACCGTTGCTGTCCCTATCATGCCATTTCAGTAGACGATTCTGCGGCGGATGACGCCCAGCCTATCCGCGACTGTTCGTATGGTTTTGCGAGGCGCCAGGTCCTCCAAGTCATTGAAAACACAACAAGTGTCCGCTGTACTCCGATTACTCCGTTTGCGTTTCGGAAGGCGGCCATAACTTCACTCGAATCAATACTTTGCAGTTCCGACGTTCAACTCACATGAAAAAAGCACCCAACTGGGTGCCTCGAATTCTCTGTAAGCTATTGATTCTAAATGGAGCGGGAGATGGGACTCGAACCCACGACGTTCAGCTTGGGAAGCTGACATTCTACCACTGAATTACTCCCGCTCAGCAGCGAATCGCGAAACCATTCTACCATGGTTCATGCGTTTCGCACCTCTCTTCCTCATCTTCGCACTCCACGCCGAGCCCCCCCAATACGCCTCCAAAGCCGTCCTCAAAGCCCCGGCCACCTACCGTGACTGGTACTTCGTCGGCTCCAATCTCGGCATCTCCTATTCCGACACCGCCACCAAGGACCCCAACTTCAAGAACATCTACATCCCCCGCGCCGCCGCCGACGCCTTCAAAAAAACCGGCGTTTTCCCCGAAAAAACCATGCTCGTCATGGAAGTCTACCAGCCCACCAAAGACGCCTCCCCCGCCAAACAAGGCAACTTCGAAGGCAAATTCATCGGCATCGAAGTCGCCGTCAAAGATAAAGACGCCGTCCCCGAAGGCTGGGCCTACTACAACTTCATCGGCGATAAAGGCGAGCAAAAACCCACCGCCAAAGCCAACCCCAAACAGGCCTGCTGGAGTTGCCACAAGGAGCACGGCGCCAAAGACAACGTCTTCGTCCAGTTCTACCCCCGCCTCCGCGACAAGGATTAACCAATGCGAGCCGCCTTCTACAACGGCAACCGGAATATCCAAACCGGCCCCTGCCAGCCCGAAAAACCCCAGGAAAACCAGGTCCAACTCCGCGTCTCCCACTGCGGCATCTGCGGCACCGATCTCCACCTCTTCCACGGCAACATGGACCACCGCGTCCACTTCCCCCAGGTGATCGGACACGAAAGCTCCGCCATCATCGAAGCCGTCGGCCCCGGCGTCACAAACTGGAAAATCAACGACCGCGTCACCGTCCGCCCCCTCGATCCCTGCGGCCAGTGCCCCGCCTGCCAACGCGGCCATTCCCACGTCTGCCAAAAACTCAAATTCATCGGCATCGACGCTCCCGGCGCCATGCAGGGCCTCTGGACCGTCCCCGCCCACACCCTCCACCGCCTCCCCGAAAATCTGGCCCTCGAAACCGCCGCCCTCATCGAGCCCATCGCCGTCGCCTGCCACGACGTCCGCCTCGGCGAAACCAAGCCCAACGAATTCGCCGTCGTCATCGGCGGCGGCCCCATCGGAGCCCTAGTCGCCTTGGTCGCCCAGCACAAAGGCGCCCGCGTCATCGTCACCGAAATCAACCCCTTCCGCATCAAACTCCTGCAACAACTCGGCCTTGAAGTCTACGACCCCCGCACCACCGACATCCCCGCCCTCGTCCAATCAGAAACGCGCGAAGCCGGCGCCGACGTCGTCTTCGAAGTCTCCGGCACCGCCCCCGGCGCCGAGCTCATGACCAAACTCCCCGGCGTCCGCGGCCGCGTCGTCATGGTGGCCGTCTTCCCCAAGCCCGTCCCCGTCGATCTCCACAAATTCTTCTGGCGCGAAATGCGCCTCATCGGCACCCGCGTCTACGAGCCCCAGGACTTCGACGAAGCCATCGATCTCCTCGCCAACACGCAGGTCCCCTTCGCCAAATTGATCACCGGCATCTACCCTCTCGACGGTCTCGAAAAGGGGCTCCTCGAAATGGAGCAAGGCGCCGACGTCATGAAAATCCTCATCGACTGCGGGAGCTAGCCGCCCGCCGCGCCCAGATCTGCACGTTCAAATCGGAGCTCTTGTTCCACGCCGCCCCCGTCGCGTCATACTCCTTCGCGTACCGCCCAGCGGCTTCAAACAGCAGCAATTTCCCATCCGCCCCATCGGCCGGCGCCTCGCCCTGCGTGGCGTTCGACCCATGGGTGAACCACGGATAAATCTCGCCCTTCTCGCCCACGCTCCGTCCCATTCCCCACGCCCCGAACCGGTACCGCACGCCACCCTCAACCCGCAGATTCAGGTTCCGGAATTCAACCTGATACACCTTGAACCGCGCGCCAAAGTTCTCATACAACGGCGCGCCCTCCGCCTCGGAAATCACAATATCGGCGCCTTCAACGTCGTTCGAACCCCGCGCCAACCGCCCCGTCGACACCGGCGTCAAGTCCTCGCCCGCCGCGCCCACATACAGCCGCACGTCTTGATAAACATCGCCCAAATTCGCCGGATCGGCGTCAAACGCACCCGGCACCGCCCACACCCGCAGCGTGTTCACCACCCACCGCTCGCCCGCTTGGCCAATCACAAAGTCATCGCCCACAAAGCCCTGCGAATACAGCGTCCACCGCACGTTCGATCGCGCCGCCACGCCGGCATCGTTGTTCCAATTCGCCCGCGGCAACCCGCGGTCCACCACCAACTGGTCATCGGCGAAAGCCCCACCCGCAACCAGCAACATCACAGCAACAAGGCGACGAATGATCATAAAAACTATTCTAATTAGTTTTCGCCCGCCACGGTTTTGTCCCCTGTAACAAGGCTGCGCAACCCAAACGGCAGCGGCACCGGCTTACTCGTGTCGAACTTCTCCCGCTGTCGCGCGCCCACCACGTTGATCATCTTCTCCACCATGAACGCCGGCAGCCGGATACTCTGAAAATACGCTTTTTCCACGGAAAACGTGCCAAATCCATCCACCGCCCGCAACCGTACATCGATCCAGACTTCCTTCTTCCCATTCAGCACCGGCCGCAAAATCGTTGGCACCGTCCCCGGCCGCGCCTTCTCCACCATGTCAAAATCAATCACCGTAAACGTCGAAACGTAATTCCCGGGAAAGAACTTCGTCGTCAACTTATCCAGCCCCGGCCGCGGATTCAGGATCAGTGCCGACCGCAAATAGTCATTCACCTCCTGCTCGGTCAACTGAAATCGCATCTTCCGATGCGCCCCGCTCGCCTGTGCCAGATCGCCAAACAGCCGCCATACCTTCTGCACTTCCGGCGGCTGCGCCCCCGCTCCCACCGCCAGAAAAACCAACAGGCA
>CANIFK010000391.1 GCA_947466555.1 Acidobacteriota bacterium
CAAAACTGCTCTAAATTCCCCGACGCCTCCCCCATTCGATACGACAAAAACGGTACCCCCAACCCCGCCGCCAACCCCTGCACAAATTCACAATCCCCGTCCGACTCCGCCCCCCGCAGCCCATGATTCACATGCAGAACCGTCAACGCCGCCCCGCCCCGCGCCGCCAGATAATGCAGTAAAAATACCGAGTCCGCCCCGCCGGAAACCGCCACGCCAAGCCGTGTTCCCGGGGGGATCATGTTATAACGAAAGATCGTGTTCTCGATTCGTTCGAGCACTGCAATCATTGTAGAGGAGACCTTACCCGTGAACGTCACCGACCGCGCCGCTCGTGTGAAATTGTTGCTGATGGATGTCGACGGTGTCATGACCGACGGGACACTCTGGAACGTCCCCGATGGCCAGGGCGGCTTTGCCGAAACCAAGGGCTTCGATTCTCAGGACGGCATCGCCCTCCAATGGCTTAGCTGGAACGGCATCAAGACCGGCGTCATCAGCGGCCGCGTCTCCCCCGCCACCGAAATCCGCGCCAAGCAGTGCAAGATGTCCTACATATATCAGGGACACATCGAAAAGGTGCCGATCCTCGAAGAGATCATGGCCGACGCCAAAATCTCCGCCGACGAAATCGGCTACATCGGCGACGATCTCACCGACGTCGTCATCTTCCGCCGCGTCGGCCTCGCCATCTCGGTCAACAACGCCCGCCCCGAAGTGAAAGGCGCCGCCCACATCGTCACCGAAGCCAAAGGTGGCCAAGGCGCCGTTCGCGAAGTCGTCGAAATGATCCTCCAGGCCCAAGGCCTCTGGGATCAAATCCTCACCAAATACGAGGTCAAGTAGCCGTGCTCGACGAGACCAGCGAACGCACCGCATTTGAAGTCGTGGGCGACGCCGGTCCCGGATTCCTCGCTCAACTCACCGGTGTCATCGCCCGCCGCGGTGGTGACATCACCAGCGTCCAGATCATGGAGTCCCGGCCGAACTCCCGGACCTACTTCGAAGTCGAGATCATGGGCAACTCCGCAGCCATGCTCGACGAACTCCGGACGCTCCCCATCGTCCGCGAGGTCCGCATGGTGAACTCCATGCAGAAGATCTACGGCAAACGGATCATCATCATGGGCGGCGGCGCGCAAGTCGGCCAGGTCGCCATCGGCGCCATCTCCGAAGCCGATCGCCACAACATCCGCGGCGAACACATCTCTATCGATACCATCCCGCTCGTCGGCGAAGCCGCTCTCGCCGAAGCCGTCCGCGCCGTCGCCCGCCTGCCCCGCGCCAAAGCGCTCGTCCTCGCCGGATCGCTCATGGGAGGCGAAATCGAACAGGCCGTCCGCGACGTGCGCGAACAAGGCCTGCTCGTTGTTAGCCTCAACATGGCCGGCAGCGTCCCTGACGCCGCCGACCTCGTAGTCACCGATCCCGTTCAGGCCGGCGTTATGACCGTCATGGCCATCGCTGACACCGCCAAGTTCACCATCGACAAGCTCAAGCGCCGCGTGTTCTAACCGCCAGCGAGTACTCCCGCACCGTCTCCCCGGCCACCTTCAGTCGCACCCAATACTGCCCCGCGCGCAGTCCCGGCGCATACTTCAGAACGACTTTCTCTCCCTCGGTCAGGGCAGGGAACTCGGCCACCGTCGCCCCATCGGCCGTCACAATCTGCGTCGTCGCCCCGGCCAATGCTAAGCCCCGCGCATCCAGCCGCAAATCCAAGCTGAATCCTTCCGTCGCCACCGGTCCGGCCACGTCCCCGCGCATCGTCGCCAGTTCCACCTGTTGCCATTCGCCCGGCGCCGTCCCGCGCCACGGCTGCCAAACCAGCACAGCCAGCAGAACCGCAAATGCACCTGCCAGCGCCGGAGCCGGCATCGGTAGCCAATCCAGTTGGAAGAGACGCTTCCACACGGACTCTTGAACCGGCGCAACCGCCACGTTCCTCGCCGCTTCCCGCATCAGACCGACATACTCGGTCGCCTCATCTAAACGCTCCTGGCACGGAGCGCAGATAAGGATATGCTCTTCCACCTCGCCCAGTTCCGGCTCGTCCAGCCGTCCCAGCGCGTACAGTTCGAGCGTCTCTTCTTCGGGATGCGCCTTCCGCGGGTCGGCCATGCGCAACTCCTCAATGTGAATTTGGTTGAGCTTCCTGTTCATTATAGGGGGCAGTCCTTTGCCTTCACTAAAGTAGTGTTAAACGCCGGCACTTTTTCTCAAAAAATTGTTTTCAGTTGTATTCGCTTTCTCGATCTTCCGCTTCCCGATCTCCGCGAACCTCTGCTTCGCCCGGGATTTCAACAGCCGGAACTGCGTGTCGTTCAATCCCATCTCCCGGCAAATCTGCTCCTGCGACTGCTCGTACAGGTAAAACCGCGTCAAAATCTCCCGGTCCCGCCGCGAAATCGTGTGCAGCACCTGCTCCATAATCTCTACCCGCTGCCGCCGCTCGGCGTCTTTTTCCGGATCCGCCCGCTCATCGGCCGTCGCGTAGCCGTCCTCCAGGTCCGTCCGCTCCCGCCGCTCCTCCACCAGCCGGTCAATGTGGGTCGCCACCAGCCGCCGCACCACCGTCCGCACAAAGCCCATCAACCGCTCCGGCTCCCGCAACTCCCCGCGCTGGATCGCCCCCAGCACCACCAGAAATGTATCGTGAACTTTGTCTTCGATCTCCTGCGCCCCCAACTGCCGCGACAGGTAATAGCGCACACCGCGGCCGAACGTTGTGTACAGCCGCGACATCGCATCCTGGCTTCCGGCCCGGATACTCTCCACCAGTTCAGTCCACTCCGCCGCCGCCTCGCCCGGTATGTCGGGGTCCGGCTGCGCGTCTGGAATGATCTCTTCAGGAATCGTTAGCATCGTTCACCTTCTCGCCAGCAATACATGCCCAGCCCAACTTCTCGGTTCCGCACCACTTCCACCGGCACGCAGACAGGCCATTTGCGCCTGCCGTAATGCCGCGGCCGCTGGCAACGCCGACTCCCCATCTCCCGCCGCCAGCCGTCCATAAAACTCTTCAAAAAATGCAGTCGACTCATCCGCCACAGGCCACAACGTCGCCACCACCTGCCGCGCCCCACCCGTCAGCCACGCCCGCGTCAGTCCCAACAACCCCGCCCCCCGCCCCGTCTCCGCCCCAGCCGACCGGCACGCGCTCATCACCACCAGCTCCGTCCGCAAAGAGATCGCCGCAATGTCCTCTGCCGCCAGCAATCCCGGACTCCCATCGCCCCGTAACGACAGCGCCAGCCGCGGCCGCGCCTGGTCGTCCGGCGGCGTTACCGTATGCGTCGCCAAATGGATGATCCCCGGCTGCCATTCCGCCATCCGCGCCAGCACCGCCTCCTCGCCGCTCTCGGCGCCCAACTGAACCGCCGTCTCATAGCCCCGGCCCTTCCAGATGCTCCGCGCCGCCTCCGCCTCCCGTCGCGTCCCCGGCAGCCGCGGCAACGCGGTCGCCGCCGTCCCGGCGTGCACCGGCCTCTGCCAGCGCCAACCCGTCTTCCGGCGCTCATCGGCGGCATTAAAAATCGGGTCCGCCACCGCCAGGAATCGTCGCGCCGCACCCGGTCCCGCTTCCCGCCGCAACGCGTTTGGTACCACCCGCAACTCCACCTTCTCCATCAAATACGAACCAGCTCCCGCCGGCAACGCCGCGAACGGCACGCCGAATAACCCTTCATCGGCCACCACGTCCCACCGCTTGGCCCGCAAACACTCTTCCCGCAAACTGCCCAATAACGTCCCCATCAACCGCTCGCCCGTCTCACTCATCTCCGGCCGGTTCTCCGCCACCGACGTCCGGAACGCTTCGGCCTCGCGCAAAATCCGCGCCCGCCCCGGCAACATCGCTACTCGCAGTCCGCCCTTGCTCCACGCCCACAGCCACGAAGATTCCTCGTCCAGCCAGTAGGTCAGCACCATCTCGCCGTCCCCTGGCGCCTCCAGCCGTCCCGTTGTATCCGTGTGCCCGTCGCTCGCCGTCGATTCCTCTTCCAGAATCGCCGCCCGCACTATGCGCAACTCCTCCGCCGCCCCCGCGTCCCCGCCCAGCCAACGCCCCTCCAGTCGCCGCGCCTTCGCATACAGCGCCTCACCCGCCTGCGCCCCCTCCCCGCTCTTTTCCATACTCCAAGCCCGCGTCGTCTGGATCAGCGTGAACATCTCCGCCGACAGATTTGCGTCCGGCTTCTCCCGGTACAACCGTGCCGCCGTTCGCAAATGCCCGTCAAATAACTCCTGCAAACGCCGCTCCCCGCCCAATCGCAACCGCTCGGCCGGCGGCAACGCCCGCCGCCACCGCCGCGCCCACTCCACCGCCTCCCGGTAACTCCCCAGCGCCTCCCGCAGCCGCCCCTCGCCCGCGTACACATGCCCCTGCTCGGCCACCAGCAGCCACTCCGGAATCGGTATCTTCTTCCCGCTCGCCATCGCCGTCCGCACACGGTCCATCCACATCCGCGCCATATCGTAACGGCCCATCTTCCGGTAAAGCCGCCCCAGTTTCCCCTCCGTCAACGAGATCCGCGGATCCTTCGCCAGCCGCCGCTTCCCCCACGCGCGCGCCAGCAGGTCTTCGGCCTCCGCCAAAGCATCCGTCTCCATCGCCTCGTTGCCCCACAGGTCCAATACTTCCGCCTCCAACGCCGTCAACCCCAGCCGCTCCGCCTCCCCGTACGCCTCTCGAATCGTCGGTTCGGCCGCCGCCAACCCCCTCGTCCGCGCAATCGCCCGCCCAAAGCTCAACAGAATCGTAATCCGCGACTCCGGTACCTGCTGCTTCGGATGCAACGCCGCCCCTCGCAATGCCGCCGCCGCCGCCGCCGCCGGGTCCCCCGTCTGTATATAGAGGTTCGCCAGGCTGGCTTCCACCGTCTGCAACGTCGCCAGGTCCTGCCCCTCCCCCGCCGCCGTCCGCGCTGCCAATAGGGCTTGGATCGCGCTCCGGTTGTCAAACTGCAACAGGTGCGCCGCGCTCAAATTCGTCAAGAACCGGCCCCGCGTGATCAGGTCCCGCCCCTGTCGCGCTGCCTCCGCCCCGGCCGTGTATTCACGAATCGCCGTTCGGTAGTCCCCGCGCTGCAACGCCAACAAACCGTTCCGGCGGTACGTCCCAAACTCTGTACCCATCCAGACCTTCTCCGGATCAGCGGCGCGCAATTCTCGTTGTTGGCTGTCTCCAGCCATCATTACGATCCCTGCGATAACTACAACCAAACGCATGCCAAGTGCTTCCCTCACAAAACAACATGAAGATGGGCGCGGTGGCTGGCGTCCTAGGAGTCCTCCAAACTGGGGGTACTCCTAGGATCATACCAGACTTATTGCTTAGTGCAACCCGGAAGTATGGGCATACATTTGTCTTGCGACTGTGAGCGCAAGCGGTTTATTTAGCTACACATAGGATCACAGTCCGGGAATAATGATTACGATTACCGTATCCATTTGGCCCCCGGATCTCAGTGGCTTGGTGCCACCTCGATCCAAAAGTACCGCATGGTCTAGTACCACTTTAGGGGTGGATTTTTTCATGTTCTAGAAAATAAAGGAAATATAAATTTTATTTTCTTGTGACTGACTTTTTCAAACCACTCAAAAACAACGTTTTAGAGTGTCGTAATGGATTGAACAGGCAATTGAATTCGCATGATTTGTGGAAATCGTG
>CANIFK010000392.1 GCA_947466555.1 Acidobacteriota bacterium
CGAATCAACTCCACCCGCTTACAATACGTCGACTCAAACGACCGCCTCTGCACCGCCAACTTCTTCTGCATCTCCGGCTCCTTCAACAGCTTCTGCGTCGACCCCGGCAACCTTCCCACCGAATCCGCAAACACCCGCGCCGACGCCTCCCGAAACCCCGCAATCGCCCGGAAATACCCCGCCTGCCCAGGCACTTTCTTACAACCCCGCACCAACGCCTCCAACACCTCCGCCTTCTCCCCAACATCCAGCAGCGAAGTAGTCGCCAACCGCTCCCCATAAGAATCCAAAAACGGCCCCAACGGCAGCATCAACTCCGCCGCCCTTCGCAACGGCTTCACCGCCCGCAGCGGATAATGCCGGTGCCCCTCACTGGCCAGCAATTCCTTATACAAATCCCCAGGAAACTGAAAAATCCCCCCATACCCCGCCACGTTTTCCTGCGCCAACCGCTCAAACTGCAACGCACTAGCCGAGTGCTTCGCCACCCCCGTCCAAAAGCTAATCCCCTGATTCAAATCCCCCAAATTGTGAATGACGCTCATCGCCACCCGCATCGTGTCCAACTCCCGCCCCGGCGTCATGCAAACATCCACAAACGCCCGCGCCTCGCGCAACCACTCCGCATGAATCGCCGCATGCGCCAACCCCGCATACTCCTCATCGCCCAACTGCAAAAACCGCCCCAACGCCCCCGCCATCACGCTCAACCACTCCCCATCATGCCCGCTAACCAACCCATGCGACCCACAATCAATCGTCCGCAACGAATACCCATCCAGCGTCCAAGTCTGCATCGCCACGCCCAACCGGAACATCTCGTGCAACACATCCAAGTCGCGCGTCTCCCGCCACAACAACCCGCGAATCTTCGAGTCCACATCCGTCGGAACATACGTCGCCACCGTCGACCAATGCGACGCCAGACACAACGAAAAATACCGCAGCAACGACCCCTCGTCCTTCAACGAAGGGTCAGCCCGAACCGCCCCCAAAATATGCAAAAACCCATCGCGCTCATACGCCCGCGACATCGCCGGCTCAGCCGGCAGCCGCTCCAGTAAAAACGGAGCCGTGTTCCAGATCAGGTCCAGCAGCCCCGCCGGCGAAATGTAGTGGTCCCAAACGACCTTCTGTTCGAAAACTTCCTGTGTCTCTTCCAACCCTTAAGCGTAGCAGCGAAGCTCAAAAATCCGAACACTATCGCTGCCATTGGTAGCCTTCGCCACCACCCGCACCGCGGCCACGTCCACGCCGCCCAGCTTATGCCGCCGAACCCGCTGGAAATTCCCGGTGACGGTCTCGACAGTCGTCCAATCCGGCGCCCCCGCCTTCCGCACCTGCACCTCATAATCGCGAACCGTCTCCGGCTGCGCCGCGCGCACAATGCCCCGGTTAATCGAGTCCGACGACGTCAGCGTCAACTCCCGCTGAAACCCGGTATCGAAGGTAATCTGCAACTCACCCACCCGCTGCGCCTTCTCCCACTCCAGCGCAATCCACGACCCAGCCGGAGCCTCCCAATGGTGAATCCCCTGGCCAGGAATATCCCGCGCCACGCCATCCAGCACCAACAACGCCTTCGCATCGCCAATCTCCGCCGACGCCGTCGCCCGCGCCATCCGCGCCAAGTCCGCCGGATCCGAATTCCGGACGTTCTTAATCGTCTGGTCGTCGCGCATCAACCGCTGCTGCAACGCACTCACCAGCTTCGGCTCCGAAGCCAACTGCCGCGGCGTAATCCCGCGGTCCAGACACATCGCCGCCGCCGTCCCAGCCGCCTGCCCACCCACCGCGCAAGTCGCCATCACGCGCGTCGAAGTAAACGCCACATGCGTCGCGCTGATGTTCCGCCCCGCCATCATCAGGTTCGAAACGTTCTTCGAATAGAACGATCGCAGCGGAATATTGAACACCTCCGGCGTGCGAATCTGCACGGCCGGCGGCAAGTCAGCCCGGTCAAACCCACCCGGCGGGTGATCGTCCATCGGCCAACCGCCAATCGCCACCGCATCCGCGAAATCGCCGCGCAATAAATCGTTCTGCGACAGTAAGTGGTCGCCCACCAGCCTTCGGCTCCCCCGCTTGCCCGGCATGAACCCCACCCAATCCATCGCCCAGTTCGCCGAAGAGGTATGTTCCCCCGAATTCTTAATGTGGTCCCAAACGCCCATCACAATCGACAACAACTCAAACCGGATCCGCTCGTTATCCCGGATCGGGTCCACGCTCCCGCCCCACTCCACCCACCAATACCCATACTCCCAACTCGTAATCTTCCGGAACTTCAACGTATCCGCCGTCACCTTCCGAGCCCACTTTGGCGGTGTAAACGGCATCGGCTTCTGATACAGCCGCGACGTGAACAGAATCGACGAACCCAGCGTCTCCTCATCCGGTTTCTCCGGCGCCAGCGACTCCCCAAACTCGCTCCGCCGCTCCCGCCCCGTCCGCATCTCCGCGCCCGATTCCAACCCCAGCCGCGAATCCCCCGTGCAGTCCATAAACAACTTGGCCTTCACCCGGTACAAGTGCTCGGACTTATCGCACCGCACCATCACTTCCTCAATCCGCCCATTCCCCGTCTTGGCCGAATAGACCACACTCTCCAGAAGCAAAGTGATATTCGGCTCCGAAACCACCTTGTCGTACAACAACAAATCCCAAAGCTCCCAGCACCGCTGCGGATTATTCACCGCATCAGCCAACCGCAGCTCTTCCAACAACCCGCCCTCGCGCCATCCGCCCCGACCCTTGTGCGAATTCGCCCCCACCACGTGCATCTTCACTTCGGAAGAGGAGTTCCCACCCAGCCGCGACCGGTCCTGCACCAACACAACCTTCGACCCCAATCGCGCCGCCGAAATCGCCGCGCAAACCCCAGCCAGCCCACCGCCCGCCACCAATAAATCCGTCTCCAACGAAACCAGCGTCATATGCGGCTCCGCGGCCGCCATCTGCCGAGCCCCATTCGGCGGCGCGATCTTCTCAAACTCCCGCCGCACAGCCCCCTGCGAGACATTCACCTGAGCCGCCGGCAGCGCTGCCGCATTCACCAGCAGCGAGTATCCACCCATCCAAAAATCGCGTCGATCCATATCTGAAATCTTAGATCTCAGCATCGCCCGTGTCCATCCCCACCTCAATCCCGATACACTGTCCCCCATGCGCGCCCTCCTCGCACTCCTCCTAGCCCTCCCCGCCTTCCCCATCACCCGCCAGGAACTCGTCTTCACCACCACCCCCCAGGGCGAACTCAAACTCACCCTCTTCTACCCGCCCGATTGGAAACCCGCAGCCCTCTTCTTCTTCGGCGGCGGCTTCGTCAACGGCACCCCCCAACAGTTCTTCTCCAAAGCCGCCTATCTCGCCAGCCGCGGCATGGTCACCGCCTCCGCCGAATACCGTATCAAAAACAAACACAAAACCACCCCAACCGAAAGCCTCGCCGACTGCAAAACCGCCGTCAAATGGCTCCGCGCCAACGCCGCCACCCACGGCATCGACCCCGCCCGCATCGCCGCCGGTGGCGGTTCCGCCGGCGGCACCTGCGCCATGCACCTCGCCACCGAGCCCGACGCCAAGCCCAATCTGCTCCTCCTCTACAACCCCGCCACCAACGCCGAAACCCCCGTCACCCAAGTCCCCCAAATCCTCTTCTACGGCACCGAGGACCGCTTCTACCTAACCGCCAAACCCTACTTCCAAAAGGCCCGCGAACTCAAAATCCCCATCGAACTCTATTACGCCAAAGGCCAGCAACACGGCTTCTTCAACGACCATCCCAACGCCGACTACTCCTGGCACACCGCCACCCTCTACATGACCGACGTCTTCCTCGCCAAACACGGCTACCTCCAAGGCAAGCCCACCATCGCCCATCCCACCGGCTCCAAAGCCGTCCTCTTCAGCGAAGCCGCCCCCATCCCCGCGCCCCCGCAACCCCGCCCGCTCCCGCCCAACATCCGCGCCGAACGCGACATCGTCTACGCCAAAATCGGCAACCGCGAACTCAAGCTCGACATCTACCTGCCGAACGCCGAATCCCAAACAAAACGCCCCCTAATCGTCTGGATCCACGGCGGCGCCTGGCGCGCCGGCACCAAGGAGCAAACGCCCATCCTCCCCTTCGTCCAGCAAGGCTACGCCGGCGCCAGCATCGGCTACCGTTACACCCAGGAAGCCCCCTTCCCTGCCAACGTCGACGACTGCAAAGCCGCCCTCCGCTGGCTCCGAGCCAATGCTGAAAAGTACAACATCGACCCCGCCCGCATCGCCCTCTGGGGCTCCTCCGCCGGCGGCCATCTCGTCGCCTACTTGGGCACCACCGGGGACGACCCCGCCACCCGCGTCCAGGCCGTCGTCGACTGGTTCGGCCCCACCCGCGTCGCCCGCATGTCCCACTACCCCTCCGCCATGGATCACGACTCGCCCGAGTCCCCCGAAAACCAGCTAATCGGCGCCCTCATCCAACAAAACGCCGACCTCGCCGAAAAGGCTAACCCCGCCCGCTACGCCTCCAAGGACGATCCGCCCTTCTTCATCCAGCACGGCGACGCCGACCCTCTCGTCCCCATGGAACAAAGCGAAATCCTCGCGGCAGCCCTGAAAGCCGCCGGCGCGCAGGTCGAGTTCGAAGTCCTCCACGGCGCCGGCCACGGCGGCCCCCAGTTCCAAAACCCGCAAAACCTCCAAAAGGTAAAGGCGTTCCTCGACCGGGCTCTGAAATAGAGCCCTCCCCCTACCCCGGCAAAATATTCTGATTCACCCGGAAGAAATTCTCCGGATCATACTTCGTCTTAATCCCCGCCAGCCTCGCCCCATTGGACCCAAACGCCGGACTCGTGTCCTCCGTATCAACGTCCATCGTGGCCAGCATCTGCCCCTTCGCCGAAAACGGCTCCAACAGCCGCGCCGTCGCCCGCGCCCACTCCCTGTGCCCCGCCGTCTCCGCCACATCTGTCCACTGCGCCAGCACAATCACATCCCACAACAAATGCCGATGCGGAAACGCCGTCGCATCATTCGCCACCCGGCCCGCCACCCCGCCGTAATACTCCATCACCACGATCGACAGCGGCGACCCCGCCGCGTTCGCCTGCCCCACCGCCACATCAATCGCCTCATCGGAAAGCGTCTCCATCATCACCGCTTTCCAGTAGTTGTGGTTCCCATCCGGGAACGACGGCGCCAACAACCCCTGCATCGCCGAAAACGGCATCAACTGCACCGCATCCATCACCGGCGGCCCAAACGCCCGCAGCGGCGCCAACACCTTCTCCCCCTCCGCCGGGTCCCCGCAATAGCAAGGAATCACGCCCACCACCGCCATCCCGTCCGGCGTCGTCAACATCGCCGCGTACGCCGTCAACTCATCCGGCGCCGTCTTCATAAACTCCCGGAAATTCCGCAACACCGCGCCCGCCATCGCCCGCGGATAAACCAACAACCCGCCCATCACCACTGTCACCGGATGCGCCTGAAACTCCATCGACACCACAACGCCAAAATTCCCGCCCCCGCCCCGCAGCGCCCAATACAAATCGGCGTTTTCATCCCGGTTCGCCGTCACCACCGCGCCCTCCGCCGTCACCACCTGCGCGCCCAACAGGTTATCGATCGTCCTCCCAAACTTCCGCACCAGCCACCCCACGCCACC
>CANIFK010000393.1 GCA_947466555.1 Acidobacteriota bacterium
GGATCAGTTTTCGGCGACGGTGGACGGGATTCCGGTGTTGGACATCGACTTCTTCTGCACGGACCCGCTGCCGCCGCGGTTTGAGGTGAATTTCAAACTGCCGGAGGAGATTGGCGTGGGCGGGCATGCGCTGGAGATGAAGATGGGCAAGCGCGTGGTGGCGCCGATCGGGATCAACGTCGTGGCTTAGGTTTGCGCGGCGCGCTGGGAGCGTTCGTCCTCGGTTTTCGCGGTGATTTTGGAGCGGAGGCCGAGGAGTTTGTCGAGTAACCCTTGCCAGAACGGCGCGCCCATGCCGAGGAGGACCCACGTTACCAGGACGCCGGGTTGGGAGAGGGCTTTTTGCGGGGCGGTGGTGAGGTGGCAGAGGCGGCTGTCGCCGCAGGTGGCGTAGATCTCTGACCAGAATTTGTTGGGCTGATCAAAGGTGTCGGCGAAGATGGCTTGTTGCTTGACGGCGTTGAGAAGTTGGGTTGGGTCCTTGGTCTTTTCGGCTTTGTCGGCGAGGACGGTGGCGACGTTTTTTTCGGTGGCGAGGCGGGTGATCATGTCGAGCGAGTTGACTGGGTAAATGATGAGGAAGACGAGGGCGAGAGCGGTGGAGGCGACTTTGGTGGAGTAGGCGGTGTTGTCGTCGGTGCGGGTCATGACGTCGTCGAACTGGGCGAAGAGGCGGGCGGCGAGGTCGGGGGCGATTCGGGCGAGGGCTTTGGTGCGCCAGACGCTGGCGGGCGCGGAGGGGTCGGCGGCTTCTTCGGCGAGGATGGCGAGTTCGACGGCTTTGACGAGGTCGGCGGGGGACTGTTTTGTGATGGTTTGGATGGCGGTGCTGAGCTCGGCCCAGGGACCATCGCCAGCGGATTTGCGGAGGAGCATGAGGACGAACTCTTCGCGGCCGATGGCTTCGGTCTTGCTGAAGCCGCGGGGGAGCCAGGAGAGGACCATTTTGTCGCGGAGGAGGGAGGATGCGAGTTCTTTGGTGGGGAGGGCGCTGTCGAGGGTGCCGATGATGAGTTCCAGGCCGGCCTGGAGGTTGTTGGTCCGGGTACGGATGACGGAGAGCCACATGGCGGTGGTTGTTCCGACGAGGGTGGCGAGGACCATCATGCTGAGGCTGAAGCCGATAGCCACGTCGAGGTAGTGGAGTACGTCCATCTGTCTGTTTCCTCCCTAGGGGATTTGAGCGAAGTTGCCTTAGCGGCTCTCAGATTTGCCTTATGTTGATCGTAATTGGGGTTTCCTACCGCATTGTGGTAGGAAAAGATCGGTTCTCAAAGTTAGGAACCGGCATACATGGAGGTTTGCTTGCTATCTGGAAAACGATGGATCTTGAACGGGTTGGCGCTGCTGGCTATGGCCGCGCCGGCCTTCTCGCAAATAGAGGTTTACCACAAAACGGTCAGCGTGGAAGTGGGGAAGACGTATCAGTTTTCCTCCTACGTGCCGTTGTCGCCGAACACGGTTGTGTGGTCGGTGAACGGGATCGTGGGCGGGAACGCCACGATTGGGACGGTTTCGAGCACGGGTTTGTATGCGGCGCCGGCTGTGGCGCCGGTGCCGAGTGTGCTGGCTGTGCGGGCGACGAGTACGGCGTATCCGAGCAAGTTTGGTGAGGCGACGTTGACAGTGACTCGGCCAACGCCTTGGGTGTGGAGTGTGTCGCCTTCGCCGGTGCCGGCGGGGAATTTTTCGATTAGTTTGAACGGCGCGAACTTTAAGCCGGATGCGCAGGTGCGGTTGAATGGGATGCCGTTGACGACGGTTTATGTGTCGTCGACATCGCTGAAAGCCAGCGGGAATGCGGCGGCGGGGCCGGGTTCGATTGCGGTGTATCTGCCGGGGCCGGGAGAGGTGACGAGCCAGGCGGTGACGGTGAATTTTGTGTCGCCGACGTTGACGGTGTCGCCTTCGAGCGCATCGGTGGTGACCGGCGGGACGCGCACGTTTACGGCGAATATGCCGGTGACTTGGATGGCCTCGGCGGGTTCGATTTCCGCGGCGGGGGTGTTTACGGCGCCCGCGATGGCGGGGACGGTGACGGTGACGGCGAAGAGCGTGGCGGATCCTTCCAAGATGGCTACGGCTGCGGTGACCGTGACGGCGCCGCCGTTGACGATTACGCCTTCGAGCGCTTCGGTTGCTCCGGGGGGCGCGGTTTCGTTTGCGGCGAATGCGGCGGTGAACTGGTCGGCATCGGCGGGTTCGATTACCGCGGGTGGCGTGTTTACGGCTCCGGCGATGGCCGGCAGTGTAACGGTTACGGCGGTCAGCATGGCCGATGCGACGAAGATGGCGACGGCTACTGTTACGGTGGTGGCGCCGGCGATTACGATTACGCCGTCGAGCGTGACGGTGTTGACTGGGTCGGTGACGGCGTTTACGGCCAGTACGGCGGTGACGTGGCAGGCCTCGGCGGGATCGATTACGGCCGCGGGTGTGTTTACGGCGCCGTTGACGGCTGGGCAGGTTACGGTGACGGCGGTGAGCGTGGCGGACGCTACCAAGACGGCCACGGCTACGGTGACGGTGCAGTTGCCGGTGGTTTCGATTACGCCTCCATCGGGGACGGTGGGGATTGGCGGGACGCTGGCGTTTAGCGCCAATCTGCCGGTTAGTTGGCAGGTGAACGGAATCGCGGGCGGGAATGTGGTTGTGGGGACGATTTCGGCAGCAGGTCTATACACGGCTCCGGCGGTGGTTCCAACGCCAGCGACGGTGACGGTGCGGGCGGTGAATGCGAGCAATGCGGCGAGCTTCGCGACGGCGAGCGTTTTGGTGACTGGGCCGGCGCCGCTGGTGAGCCTGTTGACGGCTGGCCGCTTGCTGGAGCAGGCTGCGTTTGGCGGGCGCCCGGCTGACCTCGCGAAGGTCCAACAGATGGGTGTTGTCGGGTGGTTGGACGAGCAGTTCGCGCTGCCGGAGACGGCGATTCCGGATCAGGGGTCGACGGCTTCGCTGCGGGCGTGGGAGCTGAATAACTTCGTCCATGCGCCGGATCAATTGCGGCAACGGGTGCGGTACTCGCTGGGGCAGATTGTTGTTACGTCGTTGGGTAAGTTGAACTATGCCAACGAGATCTTGCCGTGGATGCGGGTTCTGCAGCGGAATGCGTTTGGGAACTACCGGACGTTACTACGGGAAGTTACTTTGAGCCCTTCGATGGGTAAGTATCTGGATCTCGCGAATTCTTCCAAACCTAGCGCGATGAGCGCGGCGAACGAGAACTATCCGCGGGAGTTGATGCAGCTGTTTTCGATCGGGCTGTGGAAGCTGAACAACGACGGATCGCAGCAGTTGGATGCCAACGGGCAGCCGATTCCGACCTACGACCAGGCGACGGTGCGGCAGGTGGCGTTGGCGCTGACCGGGTGGACGTATCCGACAGCGCCGGGTGGTACGCCGGGACTGTTGAACTGGGAGAACTTCACGGGTGATATGGAGCCGCGGCCGGCGTATCACGACACGACGGCGAAGGCGTTCCTGGGTTGTTCGCTGGCGGCGAATCAGACGATTCAGCAGGATTTGGACGCGACGATTGATTGTCTGTTCCAGCATCCGAATCTGCCTCCGTTCATTGCGACGCGGTTGATCCGGAGTCTGGTAAAGAGCAATCCGTCGCCCGCCTACATTGGGCGGATATCGGCGGTGTTCATCAACAACGGCCAGGGCGTGCGCGGCGATTTGAAGGCTGTCGTGCGGGCGATTCTGACGGATGCGGAGGCGCGGCAGGATGTTCCCGATGCGACTTCGGGCCGGTTGAAGGAGCCGATCTACTTCATTTCTTCGTTCGTTCGGGCGATGAATGGGTCGGTGGCGTTGAACACGGGGATGGCGTATGTGTACGACAGCATGGGGCAATCGGTGCTGGCGCCGCCTTCGGTGTTCAATTGGTTCTCGCCGATGTATCGGGTGCCGAAGAGTCCGTTGTACGGGCCGGAGTTCCAGATTTACACGCCGACCGAGGCGTCGTTGCGGGCGAATCTGGTGTATCAGATTCTGACGTCGAATGGCGGCGATGCGGTGGTGGATCTGACCAACTTCAACGCAGTTGCGGGAAATCCGACGGCTCTGTTGGACGAGGTGGACAAAGTGCTTTTCTACGGGCGTATGCCGGCAGGTGTGCGCACAGCCCTGACGAACGCGGTTACGGCCGCCTACGACAATAACCAACGCGTGCAGGCGGCGGTGTATCTGGCGGCGTTGTCCGGCCAGTATGCCGTGCAGTATTAACGAAAGGAATCGAGACCAATGAGCACTTTTTCCCGTAGAGATTTACTTCGAATGAGCGCTTTCAGCGCGGTGAACGCGATGGCGCAGTCGGGCGCTTCCGATTACAAGGCCATGGTGTGCGTGTTCCTGTTAGGGGGCAATGACGGCAACAACATGGTGGTGCCGATGACGCAGACGGACTTTGACGCGTACAAGGCGATTCGCGGAAATCTGGCGTTGCCGGATAACTCAGCGAAGCTGTTGGCGGTGCAGAGCCTGGCGGATGGGAAACCATATGGACTCAACGACGGGCTGAAGGGGATTCAGCCGTTGTGGGGGCAGGGGAAGTTGGCTGTCGTGGCGAACATGGGCAACCTGGTAAAGCCGACGACGCGGGCCGAGTACCTGGCCAACGCCGGGCCGGTGCCGACAAACCTGTTTTCGCATTCCGACCAGACGGCGCAGATGCAGAGCGGTTTTCCGAATACCGGGGCTGGGACCGGTTGGGCGGGCCGAGTGGCGGATGCGGCGAATGCGATGAACGGGGCGGCATCGTTCCCGGCGTCGGTTTCGATGTCGGGGCCGGCGCTGTTTTGTACCGGTGGCGTGGTGCAGTCGGCCAGTCTGATTCCGGACTACGATCTATCCGTTTATGGGATGGACCTGTGGCCGGCGACGGCTGCGGCCGCGCGGAAGACGGCGTTGCAGGAGTTGCTGACGTTCGACAGCGGCATGGCGATGGTGCAGGCAGCAAACAAAGTGCGGCAGGACGCGGCGAATCTGAACGCGATGTTGAAAGACACCGGGGCGAGTCCGCCGTTGGTTACGACATTCCCGGGGACGTCGATCGGCCGGCAGTTGCAGCAGGTGGCCAAGATCATTCACTTGCGCGGTGCGACGGGAATGAAACGGCAGGTGTTCTTTTGCGCGCTGGGCGGGTTCGATACGCATGGTTCGCAGGGCTGGACGCATTGGGACCTGTTGACGCAATTGGGCGACGCGCTGACGGCGTTCTATCAATCGACAGTGGACCAAGGCGTGGCCGGGCAGGTGACTTCGTTTACGCTGTCCGAGTTCGGCCGTTCGCTGCAACCGAGTGGGAGCGGGAGCGACCACGGCTGGGGCAATCATCAGATTGTGTTGGGCGGCGCGGTACAAGGCGGGCGCGTCTACGGTTCGTTCCCGACGTTCGCTTTGGGTGGGCCGAACGATTCGGGCTCCCGTGGCGTCTGGATTCCGACGACGGCGACCGACCAGTTCGGGGCGACGCTGGCGAGTTGGTTTGGTCTCACGGCCGGGCAACTGCCGGCGGTGTTCCTGAACCTGGGTAACTTTGCTCAGACGAACCTTGGGTTCGTCTGAGAGCCCGGGAAAACGCGGAAAGGCGGGAGCCTTGGCTCCCGCCTTTCTTAGCTTTCGGTTCTGACTAGAGCGATTCGAAGTAGCC
>CANIFK010000394.1 GCA_947466555.1 Acidobacteriota bacterium
CGTCGCCTGCGTAAAGAATTCGCGTCGTTGCATGGGTACCTGTCTATCACACCGGCAGGCACGCGCGCTAACGGGCGCCTACGGCTTCCAGGCGCCGATGGCGGCGAAGCTCCCATTTTTGTGGATCACGTCGGCCTGAAATCCGGCCGCGCGCAGGTGATGGAGTTGGAACGTCACGCTGCGGGGGGAATCTTCGTGTTCGATGTAGGCGAAGACGTGATCGCGGTAAGCCTCGCCTTTGAACGCCGTCAGATACTCGCCGTAGCGCGCCCACATGGTTTCCTGCACGCCGGGAATTTCGTGCGACACGAGATCCCAAATGAACAGACTTCCGCCCGGCCGCAGGGCCGCGTAGAGCGCGTGGAACACTGCCGCCCACTCCACCTCCGCCCGCAAATGGTGCAGCACCGCGGCGGCCACGATGACATCCTGCGATTCCGGCTCCAAGTCCAAATCCCGGACATCGCACTGCAGCGCCCGCAATTCCGCGCCGGTGGCCGACAGCCGCTCCATGGCCCGGTCCAGCATGTTCGCACTCAGATCGACCAGAGTCACTTTCCGCAGCGTGAACACCTGGGCCAGCTTCAAACTGAAGTTCCCCGCCCCGCAGCCCAGGTCCAGGAGGCGCGCCGCATCCGGCGTAACGCGCTTGGCAGTGGCGGCGATCAGTTCCAAGCCAAGAGCCGCGTCCTGCGTCGCCGTCTGCCCGGTTTCCAGATTCGAAAACCGCTCCACATCAGCGTCAAAGCGGGCCCGGATTTCATCCACAGAAGCCTTGTTCACGCCTCCGCCACCTTTCGCAAACTCAATTCCCGCCGCAAAAATGCCTCTCCCAGCGCCAGGTCCCGCTTCACCGTCGCCAGCGTCATCTCCAGCGCTTCGGCAATCTCGTCGCGGTTCAGCCCGCCAAAGTAGCGCAGCTCAATGACCTTGGCCTTTCGCTGATCCTGCGCCTCTAACCGGTCCAGGGCCTCATGAATCGCCAGCAATTCATCCGTACGATCCAGGCTGATGGCGTCCTGGTCCAACAGGCCGACATGTTCCGCCCCGCCGCCGCGCTTCTGCGCCGTACGGCTACGCGCGAAATCGATGAGGATCTGCCGCATGATCTGCGCCGCCACACCGAAGAAATGCGATCGGCCATTGAACTGCGGCATGTTGCCGTCCACCAGCCGTAGATACGCCTCGTGAATGAGCGCCGTCGGTTGGAGGGAGTGGCCCCGCCGCTCGCTCTTCATGTGGGACGAGGCCAGCCGGCGCAACTCCTGATAGACGATCGGCGTCAACGCATCAAGCGCGGCCCGGTCGCCTCCGCGCCAGGCGCCGAGAAGCCGTGTCACTGTCTGCGCCCGCGTCTCGTCCACCATAGCGAATCCCTATACGACTAGGCGGAGCCTTCCGCCAGCAACGCGCCCCAGTGAAACCCGGCACCGAACGCAGCGAAGCAGAGCGCCTCACCGGGCGCCAATTCGTTCGTGCTCGACCACTCCGCGGCGGCAATCAACATCGATGCCGACGAGGTGTTCCCAAACTTCCGGATGTTCGAATAGAACTTGTCTTCGGCCACTTCCAGCGCCTGCGCCACCCGGGCGATCAGGTTCTGATTCGCCTGATGCATCAGGAACACGCCCACGTCGGCGGCACGGCGACGGTGTTGTTCGAGCAACGTCGCAATCGCCCGCGGAATCTTCCGCGAAGCCTGCAGGATGACCGAACGGCCGTTCATCTCCAGCGGCGAACTGAAGGGCAGCTTCAGATCTTCGGCATACGCGCCATCGGAATACAGGCCGCAATCGACGATGCGGGCAAAGCCATCGGACGGATGCACCAGACACGCACCGGCGCCGTCACCGAACAGAATCGCGACACCGCGCTCCATCGGCTCTCGCTCGACGACCTTCGACATCTTTTCCGCGCCGATCACCAGAATCGGTCCCAGCGAAGCACACAGCCGCGACGCCAGCGAGATGCCGAACAACGAACCCGCGCTCGCCATCGGCATGTCCAGGCAAGGCGTTGCGTCCAGGCCCAGGCGATTGGCCACCGAGGCGGCCGGCCCGGGGAACTGCCGCTCCCACGATCCGCTTGCCACCAGAATCATTCCCAATTCCGAGGCATTCACCTTGGCCCGCTCCAGGCAGTCCTGCGCCGCCCGCAGCGCCAAATCGGTCACCGACTCGTCGTCGCGCGCGAACCGCCGCTCGTCAATACCCGATACATTCCGGATCCACTCGGCGTCACAACCGACCCGGGCTCCGATCTCGGCGTTGGTCACAATCCGCTCCGGCAGATAGGAACCGAATGCTTTCAGAAACGCCACGCTATTTCCCGTGCTCCTCGAGGTATTCTTCGATGCGCTCAATCGAGTCAAACTTGCGCGGCGTCAGATCCGAATCCGGAATCTTCACGCCAAAACTCTTCTCCAGGCCCGTCACCAGGTCCTGCAGACCGAACGAGTCCAGCACGCCGCTGTCGAACAGCGACTCATCGGGAGCCACAGTCGGCTCCTTCCCCGCAACAGCGCGGATGATTTCAAGGATTTGTTTGCGTTTGTCCATTTGTGTCGGGGGCGGCGTACACCGCGGTCTTAGGTTCCATCGTCTCACGCCGGACGCGTGCGAACGTGGCAAATTGACCCATTAGTTCCTTATACAATGCGGCGCCAAGCAGACGGTAACCCGGTCCGGTAAAGTGGACATAGTCGCCCTGCGCCATGCCGGCGAAAACCCACTGGCGCATGGCGCCTTTGCCACCCATCCGGTCCCGCACGTCCCAGAACGCCGCCCCGCGCGCCTGACAGGCCGCGCGTTGGGCTTCCATAATCACGTCAATCTTCTCCACCGAGGCCCACCCGGCGCGCGTGCGCCATTGATGATCCGGCGGTCCAATCACCAGAATCGACGCCGCCGGCGCCAACCGCCGGTACTTGTCGAGCAGCGCGATGAACATGTCGCGGTAGCTCTCAAACGTCCAATCCTTGTTCCGCGCTTCATTGGTGCCGTAGGCGAGCACGATCAACCCGGGCATGTGCGCCTGGTAGACCGGCGCCAATCCGGCGTCTTCCCACTTCAGGCCGATTGAAGCCTGGGCACCGTTGATGCCCATCATCTCCCACGTCAGCCCGCGCGAATTCTCCGTTACCCAGCCATGCAGGCGAACCGGTTTCCGGTCCAGCGTCCGCGCCGCCAGCAAATGCGACCCAGGCGCGAGAGGCAGCTTGTGAATCATCGGCATACCCGGCCCGTCCGTGTCGACAACCTCCACCAGCGAACCGTTGTCGGAGATCTCCACCCGGCCTCCGCCCGGCTGCCGCAAGTAATGGAACTCCGCCCGTTCGGACTCCGTTTGCAGGTTCACCATCTCGCCAACCCGCTCGGTCGACATGCTGACCCCGGCCAACCCGTACAAGCCGTCGCCATCGCGGCCAGCCAACCCGTCGCTATACCAGCCGTTGGTGTTCCAACTCTTCAGATCCAGACGCCGGTATCCCAGCCACGGCCGCCCGGCATGCGAAAAGCCGTTCCCGCCATCGCCAAACCGCGCCTGCAACAGGTATCGCAACGTTCCGGACCATTCGTCGGCCGCGGTGTGCGAATCGCCGTACTGGAATACCCGGAGAACTTCCTTCGATTCCCCTCGCTCCAACCGGTACAACTGCTCGAAAACGGGAATCAACGCTGCCGGATTTTCCATCAACCCCGGCACGTTCAGCCACTGCGCCACCGTATCGTTCGCCGTAGCTCGCACCGCCGCCGGCATCACGGTGGGCCGCGGCGCCGGGCGTGCGACGGGACGCCTGGCGACCGTCGTCGTGGTGCGCTTCCGAGTGGCCACCGCTGCCGGCTGCTTCGTTGCCGGAGCCTTGCGGGCGACAGCCGTCTTCTTCTTCGGCGCAGCCTTCTTCTTCGGCGCGGCGGCTCCAAACAGAGCCATCACGCCAAAACCAAGGCACACACACATTGTGGCGAAAAAGCGCATTCTCTCCTACGTACCAATTCGGCAGAAATGCCTGGACCCTTTATTGTCTCAAACTTCAGGGGCGGGTTTCGCCAACCGGGGAAGGTCCGAACTTCTCCTTGGCCAGCGCCAGTTTGTACCGCCGGTAGCCATCCTGCAGCGATTTATACAGCAGGTTCCCGACGATTTTCGCCCCGGATGGCATCGGGTGAATCAGATCGGCGCCCACCATGCGCGGCTCCGCCGTATACCAGCGCCCCATCGTACCCGGCCCGCCCATGGCTTCAAAGGTGTTAAAAAACGCGCAGCCGTACTCGGCCGCCACGCGCTGTTCCAGAGCCACCAGACGGCTCAACGGCGGCACGGTGCCGATCTCCCCGGTTGGCAGACGCTGCCCGCGATCCATCGGACTCATGATGAGAATCGACGCCTCCGGCACCGCCTTCCTCACCCGCTTCACCGCCCGCACCAGTTCCAGTTCAAACGCAGTGTCCACATACTTGGCATAGACGCTCTCGTTCGTCCCATAGTTGATGACCACCAGGTGAGGTTTTACATGGCGCAACTGCTCGCCCCAGTGTTCCTCGCCCACGTTGCGCGCCAGAATTGTAATGGCCGCACCGTTGACGCCCATCGAGTCGTACTCCACCCCGGGCGTATCCTTCAGCAACCGCACACCATACAGACGAACTTTTCCGGTCACTTGGCCAATGGCCACTTCCTTAAAACCACCCGGCACGGTAATCGTCTGGAAGCTCGGCGTCACCTCCGGCGCCATCGTGTCGATCGTGGCCACGGTCTGCCCGTCGGCGGACACCATGAACGATCCGCCCTCCGGCTGCGACAGCCAGGCCACTTCGAGCTTGGTGTGCCCGGAGTCGGTGGCCGTGATTTTTGACGACGCACCCGGCCCGCCGCGGAAGCTCACTGCGCCGAGTCCGTACTGGCCGTCCCGCAGCTCTGCCGTATTCGCGGGCTCAATTTTCCAGCCCGAGCCCTTCACTGTCACGCCCCGATGGCCGTACCAGGCCCATGGCTTGGCGACCAGCACAAAGCCGTGGCCGGCGTCGCCGAACTCTTTCTGGAACAGCGCCCGAACATCGGCGGTGATCAGGTCGGCCGTCGTGGGCGAATCGCCGTAGTGCAGAATCCGCGTCACCGCACCCTCATCCCGCCGCTCGGTGGCATGCAACGCCGCGTAGAACCGTTGCAGGTCGCCCTTGGTGTCGACCAACTTCGGCGCGTCGGCCTTCTCCGGCGTCGTGTCCGGACGCAAGCGCACCTGCTCGTCGGCCACCGGATCCTCCGAACGCGTCCGTACCTGGAAATCCAGCACATTCGGAACTGTAGTCCAATCCAGCATGCGGTAGTCCTTGAACGCAGGCAGGAGGTCTGGCGCGGTCATCATCGCCGCCAGTGTGGCCAGGGTCAACGCTGCTTTCTTAGGAATCGCCATCAGAATTTCGTGTAGATAAACGGCGCCGCGCCGGTCGCCGCGACATACTGGATCGCGATCGCCAGCAGCAGCAGGACAACGGCCTGGGCGAAGAAGGGCGCGCGGACGAACAGGTCACGCGGCGCCTCCAGCCAGGATTTGGGCGCATAATGCCCGGCCAGCGCCAGTGCGAAGACCGACCACAAGCCGCCGGAGACATTATCGAAGGCCCAGGAATTGGACAGGATCCGCTCTACGAC
>CANIFK010000395.1 GCA_947466555.1 Acidobacteriota bacterium
ACCGCGACGCCCGCAACACCTCCCTGGCATCCGTCAACGTGTACAACTCCCCCAGCGTCGCCCCGCCCCGCGTCACCGCCGTGGCCTGAATCCGCCCCGCCGATAACCCCTCCACCATCCCCGCCAGATTGTTGTAGTAGGTATAGCTGTTCCCAATAAACAGCACCCGCAACGGCGCCTCCGCCGCCCACCCGGAAGCCCCCGCCATCAACCAGCCAAAAAGCAAAAGGCGGACCGCAACCGGTCCGCCTTTTGCCAAGTCAAACATCAAATTACCTACGCCAGCGAAGGATCAGCGCTCTCCGGCTTCAGCCCGAGCTCAGCAATCGCCGCGGCAGCCCGCCCAGCGTCGAACTTGCCGTCCCGCGCCAACCGCGACAACGTCGCCGCCACAATCGCCGCCGAGTCCACTTCGAAGTGGCGCCGCAGATGTTCGCGATTGTCGCTGCGTCCAAAGCCATCGGTGCCCAGCGAAACCAGCCGCCCAGGAACCCACGGAGCAATCTGATCCGGAACAATCTTCATGTAGTCGCTCGCCGCGATAATCGGCAAGGTGGACCCATTCAGCATCCAGTCCAGATAGGACGTCCGCGGCGTTTCAGTCGGGTGCAACCGGTTCCAGCGTTCCACGTCCAGACAGTCGCGCCGCAGCTCGTTGTAGCTGGTCGCGCTGTACAGATCGGTGGCCACGCCGTACTTATCGCGCAGAATCTCCTGCGCCTTGGCGGCTTCGTTGAAGATCGCACCGCTGCCGAACAGCAACGCCTGCGCCTGGCCGTTGTCGGCCGCCTTGTACTTGTACAGGCCCTTCAGGATGCCGTCGGCAACATCGCCAGGCATCGCCGGGTGAGCGTAATCGTCGTTGCAGATGCAGATGTAGTAGAAGCGGTCTTCGTTCAACTCGTACATCCGCTTGATGCCGTCCTGCACAATCACGGCGATTTCGTAGGCGAACGCCGGATCGTAGGAGTGGCACGTCGGCACCGTGCTCGAAAGAACCAGACTGTGGCCGTCCTGGTGCTGCAGGCCCTCGCCCGACAGCGTCGTGCGCCCGGCCGTGGCGCCCATCAGGAAGCCCTTGCCGCGCGAATCCGCAAACGCCCAGGCCATGTCGCCCACACGCTGGAACCCGAACATCGAGTAGTACGTGAAGAACGGAATCATCGGCACGCCGTAGTTGGCGTACGCCGTACCGGCCGCCGTAAACGAACCCATCGAACCGGCTTCGGTAATGCCTTCTTCCAGAATCTGGCCGTTGGTCGCTTCGTGGTAGTACAGGAACATGTCCGCGTCAACGGGCTTATACAGCTGCCCGTGCGCCGCGTAAATGCCCACCTGCCGGAACAGCGAATCCATACCGAAGGTACGCGCTTCGTCCGGAATGATCGGCACAACGTACTTGCCGATCGCGGCGTCTTTCAACAGCGTCGTCAAGATACGAACGAACGCCATCGTCGTCGACAACTCGCGCCCGCCCGAACCGGCCAGCGCGTCTTTGAAGTTGTCCAGCGCCGGCGCCGTAATCTGCACCTTCGCCGGCGTCCGCGACGGCATGTAGCCGCCCAATTCCTTGCGCCGCGCATGCATGTACTGCATCTCCGGCGTGTCTTCAGACGGCTTCACAAACCCGGCCTTCATCGCCAACTCATCGGAAATCGGCACATTGAACCGGTTCCGGATGTAGATCAGCTGCGTCTCGTCCAGCTTCTTCTGCTGGTGCGTGAAGTTGCGCGCTTCGCCCGCGTCGCCCATGCCGAAACCCTTGATAGTCTTGGCCAGGATCACCGTCGGCGCGCCATTTTCCTTCGTCGCGCGGAGATAGGCGTTGTAAATCTTCTGCGGATCGTGACCGCCGCGGCGGAGCTGACCCAGCTCGTCGTCGCTCATGTCCTTCACCAGTTCCAACAGCTCCGGATACTTGCCGAAGAACTCTTTGCGGATGAACGCCCCGCCCTTGGCCTTGAAGTTCTGGAATTCGCCGTCGACGCACTCTTCCATGCGCTGCACCAGCAGCCCGGTCGTGTCTTTCGCCAACAACCCGTCCCACTCCGAACCCCACAACAGCTTAATCACGTTCCAACCCGCGCCGCGGAACAGGCCTTCCAGTTCGCGCACAACGCTGCCGTTGCCGCGCACCGGGCCGTCCAACCGCTGCAGGTTGCAGTTGATCACCCAAACCAGATTGTCCAGCTTCTCGCTGGTGGCAATGCGAATGGCGCCGTACGACTCCGGCTCATCCATTTCGCCGTCACCCAGGTACGCCCAAACTTTGCGGTCACTCTTCGCAATCAACGACCGGTTTTCCAGGTACCGCATGAAGCGCGCCTGATAGATCGAGTTGATCGGCCCCAAACCCATCGAAACCGTCGGGAACTGCCAGAAATCCGGCATCAGCCACGGGTGCGGATAGGAGCTCAAACCCGGATGCTCACGCAGCTCGTGACGGAAATTCTCAAGGTGCTTCTCGGTCAGCCGGCCTTCCAAAAAGGCGCGCGAATACTGCCCCGGCGACGCATGGCCCTGGAAATACACCAGGTCGCCCGCCTCGCCATTGATCGAGGCGCGGAAGAAATGGTTCTGCGCCACTTCCACCAGCGATGCCTGCGACGAGAAGGTGGCGATATGGCCGCCAATGCCGACATCGTACTTGTTCGCCCGGACCACCATGGCGATCGCGTTCCAGCGCACCAGCGCCTTCAGCCGCGTCTCAACCGCCAGGTCCCCCGGATACGGAACTTCTTCTTCCGGCGGGATCGTATTTACATACGGACCGATCGCCGTGAATGGAGTCTCAACGCCACCCACCGCCGCCTTTCTCACTAACCGTTCCAGAAGGAACTTGGCCCGGTCGGGTCCGGCTTGATCAATAATCTGGTCCAGCGCTTCCAGCCATTCGCCAGTTTCCTGCGGATCCAGATCTGCTTGGTTTGTAACCTTGAGTTTGAGCATTGTTTGCGGAGTTTGGGGCCCCGCCCGGTGAGGCGGGAGTGTGATGGATACTCCCATATTCTACTATCCCCGGCACCCAAAACGGGGACAAAAACACGAAGCCCCGCGTGGTTAAACGCGGGGCTACATGTCTTTTGCGGGAGGGACTACTACAAGAGCCTAAAATTAACTTCTACCGTGGCCGCAACCGTCACCGGCTTGCCATCTTTGAACCCCGGCCGGAACTTCCATTTCGACACGGCTTCAATCGCTTTTTCGTCCAAGCCCAACCCCAGCGCGCGCACCACGCGCAGGTTCTTCGGCTTGCCATTCTCGTCAACTTCGATGTAGAGCATCACCGTACCCTGGAATTTCGCCTTGCGAGCTTCTTCCGAGTACTCCGGCTCCACTTTCGCCAATACCGCCGGCGCCGAAACACCGCCACCGATGCGATACGCACCGCCGCCAATGCCGCCGCCCGATCCCGGGCCCACGCCGCGTCCGTTCCCGGAACCAACGCCGCCGCCCTTGCCGGAGCCAATACCCGCGCCCGAACCCGGCCCGTTCGAAGGAATCTTGCCGATCCCCATCGGGTCGCCCAGCGCGTTGATGTTCACCTGCGGCAACACCGCGTTCGGCTGCACTTCAATCGAAGGCTCCATGATCAACTTCGGGTTTTCGTTCAAAACCACCGCGCTCGGAGGTGTAAATTGTTTCGCGATCTTCGGCAACTTGCCCTTGCTCGCGTCCAACGGCGACAAATTGCCGCCACCGCCGCCGCCGCCCATCGACTGCTTTTGCGGAGCCGCTTTCGGCTGGTAAGGCGCCAAATCCACCGGAGCCGTCAAGTGGACCACTTCTTTCGCCACTTTTTGCACGGTTTCGTTCGTGCCGATCAGGAACAGCAAGGCCACAACGCCGCAGTGCACCAGCACCGAACCCAGCCCAGCGGTTTTTTCGTTCCCAGCCGACTGGCCCCAGATGTCCTTCACCGCGACGGGTTTCGACGTCACCTCGAGCGGTGGCAATTCCGGCGGCCGGAAAAATTCTTTGACGTTCTTGGCGAACTGCTTGTGCCACGGAGGTTCTTCCGCAAGCAGCCGCTCTAGATGCAAATCGGAATGGTCCACGTACGGCTGTGGGGTTGGATTCGCGTTCTCGTTGGTAGGTGGTAGCGGAGTTGTCGTCATCGGGCTGCCTGATCCCTGCGTGTACAGACGCTCCAGATTACTGGATGGTTGCAGATTATGGAATTCTACACCGCAGAATCTATGGAAAAGTGTAACATCTACGCAACGGCGGTGAGACCGCTCCGTCGCAACAGTGCATTCGGGTCCGGATCCCGGCCCATAAACTGCCGGTACAACTCCGCCGGGTCTTCGCTGTCGCCCTTGGCCAGAATGCAATCCCGGAACGCCCGGCCCGTCTCGGCGTTGAAAACGCCCTCATCCCGGAACCGGCTGAACGCATCGGCGTCCAAAACTTCCGCCCATTTGTAGGAATAGTACCCGGCCGCATAGCCCACGGGGCTCGAAAACAGGTGACTGAAGCTGGCGATCATGGCATGCTCGGCCGGCAGCGTCACCGCCGAAAACTCCTGCAGAATCGCCCGCGACCACGCGATCACGTCTCCATCGACAGCCGGGTCATACCGCATATGCATCGCCAGATCCACCAGCGAGAAGCTCAACTGCCGCATCTGCGCGTTCGCCATCCGATAGGTGCGCGCCCGCTTCATCTTGGCGAACAACTCCTCCGGAATCGCCTCGCCCGTCTCAAAATGGCGCGCAAACAGGTCCAACGCCTCCCGCTCCCAGCACCAGTTCTCCATGATCTGCGACGGCAGTTCCACGAAGTCCCACGGCACGCTCGTCCCCGCCAGATCCCGCACCGGCACCCGCGTCAACGAGTGGTGCAGCAAATGGCCGAATTCGTGGAACAGAGTCTCCACATCCCGATGCGTTAACAGCGCGGGCTGGTCGCCAATCGGCGGCGTCAAATTCCCGCACATCAACCCCAAATGGGCCGACTCGCCCGGCATCCCGGTCAGGAAGGCGTCCATCCACGCCCCGCCGCGCTTGTTCTCCCGCGGATACATATCGGCGTAGAAACTGGCCAAATGTTCGTCGCTCGCGGCGTCAAAAATATCAAAATACTGAACGTCTTTGTCCCAACCCGGCACGCCCGCCCGCGCCGCCACCCGAATCCCAAACAGTTTGCCCGTCAACTCAAACATCCCCGCCATCGCCCCGGCCAGCGAAAAGTAGGGTCGCAGCTCTTCTTCGTCAAAATCATAAAGAGCCACCCGCTGCTTCTCGGCGTAGTAGCCCACGTCCCACGGCTCCAACTCCAGGCCGCCCGCGAACTCCTTCAACTGCGCATTCTCGCGAGCGAAATAGGATTCGGTCTTTGCCTTCAAATCGGTCAGGAACTTCTCCGCCGCCGCGCCCGTCTTCGCCATCCGGTCCACGAGAACCAAATCAGCAAACTGCGCAAACCCCAGCAATTTGGCCTTCTCCTGCCGCAAAGCCAAAATCCGCAGCAGAATGTCGCGGTTATCATACTGCCCGCTCGCCGCCCTGGTCGCAAAGGCGCGATACAGCGTCTCCCTAACCGAACGGTCGTCCAGGTACGTCATCACCGGCAAGTAGGAAGGGGCCTGCAACGTAAACCGCCACCCGGCCAGGCCTTTCGACTCAGCACTCTGCCGCGCCGCCGCGA
>CANIFK010000396.1 GCA_947466555.1 Acidobacteriota bacterium
CGATGATGTGACCATCATGCTCGCCTCCGATGACCTGATCGTTACCCACGTCTCCACCCACTGCTCCCTCCGCCAAGCCATCGAGCGCTGCAAACAGGACCGCATCAAGACGATCCTCGAACTCACCCAGCACGCCGTAAAGAAGCTCAAACCCGCCGCCCGCATCGCCGTCGCCGGCCTCAACCCCCACGCCGGTGAGAACGGCCTGTTCGGCATGGAAGAGATCGAAGAAATCGCCCCCTCTGTTGAATGGGCGCAGGCTCAGGGCTGGAACGTCAAAGGCCCGCTCCCGCCCGACACGCTCTTCTATATGGCGGTTCGCCGCAAACAGTTCGACGCCGTCGTTTGCATGTACCACGACCAGGGCCACATCCCCTCGAAACTCCTCGATTTTGAAGGCGGCGTCAACATCGCCCTCGGTCTGCCCATCGTCCGTACCTCTGTCGACCACGGCACCGCCTTCGATATCGCCTGGAAAGGCATCGCCTCCACCACCAGTTTCCGCGCCGCCATCGACATGGCCATACGCTTGACTCGGCAATAGCGCCTTGATAAATTACTCCCCCAGTAGTAAGTAAAAGGGGATCTTATGAAACTGCTCTCTCGCCTCGCACCTCTGTGCGCGTTCGCGGCAGCCATGTCCATGTTCGGTCAAGGTTTGACCGGCAACTTGTCTGGCACCGTTACCGATCAATCCGGCTCCGCCGTTCCCGGCGCCGAAATCATTCTCACCAACGTTGCAACCAACCAAACGCGCAACGCACAGGCCGATCCAAGCGGCGGCTTCGTCTTCACCCAACTCCTTCCCTCCACCTACAAAATTCAGATCTCCGCCAAAGGCTTCAAGCGCTACGAGCAGAACGATATCGTCCTCACCGCCACCGAACGCCTCGTCCTCCAGCACGTCCAACTCCAGCTCGGCGAAATCACTCAAACCATCGAAGTCAGCGCCGAAACCGCCCGCCTCCAAACTCAGTCCTCCGAGCGCTCCGGCCTCATCTCTCTCGAGCAAACCCAGAACGTCCCTCTCAAAGGCCGCGACTATTTGGGCCTCGTGAAGCTCCTCCCCGGCGTCATCGATACCGCCAACCGCAACGCCCCCGGCTGGAATAACCTGGGCGGCATCACCATCAACGGCAACCGCCAGGGCACCATCAACCTCACCCTCGACGGCATCTCCTCTCTCGACACCGGCTCCATGGGCGGCCCCTACCTTGCCCCCTCCGTCGACGCCGTCGCCGAAGTGAAAGTGCTCCTCACCAACTACCAGGCCGAATACGGCCGCTCCTCCGGCGGCACCATCAACACCGTCATCAAATCCGGCACCAAAGAGTTCCACGGCGGCGCCTACTACTTCGTCCGCAACGAAGCCCTCAACGCCAACGAATTCTTCCGCAACCGCGACGGCCTCCGCCGCCCCCAATATCGCTTCAACTACCCCGGCTACTTCATCGGCGGCCCCGTCCCCATGGGCAAGCTCAACAAGAACAAGGACAAGCTCTTCTTCTTCTGGAGCCAGGAATTCCTGCCCCGCAAGTACCCGTCCTCCCTCCAGCGCCGCACCTTCCCCACCGCCCTCCAGCGCAACGGCGACTACTCGCAAACGTTCGATACCAACCGGGCCCTCATCCCCATCCAGGACCCGCTCAACAACCGCGTCCCCTTTCCCGGCAACATCATTCCCCAGAACCGCATCGATCGCAACGGCCAGGCCATCCTGAACATCTTCCCCCAGCCCAATGCCGTCGATCCGACCTTCAACTACAACGCCCTCATCCAGGCCCCCATCACCCAGCCCCGCCGCGATTCCATCCTCCGCGTCGATTACAACATCGGCCCGAAGACCCTCTTCTACTGGCGCGGCATCAACGACTACGAAGCCTACAAGGGTGACTTCGATTTCGTTCTCGCCTCCTCCTCCTGGGCCCAGCTCCCCATCAACTACCAGATCCGCTCCGCCGGTATGGTTTCCACGTTGATTCACACCTTCAACCCCACGACCGTCAATGAATTCACCTTCGGTGTCAACCGCGCGCTCCAAACCGTCGACCCTCTCACGCAAGAAGGCCTCGACCGTAACAACCGCGCCAAGGTCACCCCCAACCTGCCCCAGTTCTACCCCGGCGCCAACGCCCGCAACCTGGTCCCGCAGGCCAACTTCGGCGGCGTCCCCAACGCCGGCGTCCTCAACATCGAACAGCGCTTCCCCTTCTTCGGGACGAACAACATCTGGAACTGGTCCGACAATCTCTCGAAGATCATGGGCGCCCACAACGTCAAGGTCGGCGTCTACATCGAAAAGACCACCCGCAACGCCGCCCGCGGGTCCGCCTTCAACGGCACCTTCAACTTCAACCGCGACGTCAACAATCCTTTCGATACCAACTTCGCCTACTCCAACGCGCTCCTCGGCTCCGTCCAAAGCTACACCGAAGCCAACAACAAGCCCGATGGCCACGCCCGCTACTTCAACGTCGAATGGTTCGTCCAGGACACCTGGAAAGTCAATCGCCGCTTCACGGTCGATGCCGGCGTCCGCTTCTACCTGATCGAGCCCACCTATAGCGCCAACGATCAGCTCGCCGCCTTCGACGTCGGCACCTACGATCCGCGCAAGCAGCCGGCTCTCATCCAGCCCTTCCGCAACGCCGCCGGCGCCCGCGTCGGCCGCGATCCCGTCACCGGCGTTGAAGTTTCCCCGGCCTCCATCGGCCAGTTCGCCGACGGCACCGCCCCCTTCCAGGGCATGACCGTCTACAACGAATCCATCCAGAACCGCCCGCCCATCCAGGTCGCCCCCCGTCTCGGCTTCGCCTGGGACGTCTTCGGCAACGGCAAAACCGCCGTCCGCGGCGGCGCCGGCATCTTCTACGATCGGTTCAATGACGACCAGGTCCTGATCCATCGCGAACTGCCGCCCAACACCATCACCCGCACCGCTTTCAACACCACCATCGCCGACCTCCTGCGCAGCCCCTTCCGCGTCAGCCCCGCCGGCGTCACCGCCATCCAGCGCGACTTCCAGCCGCCCACGGTCTACAACTGGAGCTTCGGTATCCAGCAGAACGTTGGCTTCGGCGCCGTCCTCGATGTCGCCTATGTCGGCAACGTCGGCCGCCACCTCATGCAGCGCCGCAGCTTCAACTCGCTGCCCTACGGCGCCCGCTTCCTGCCCAACGCCATCGACTCTACCACCGGCAGCCCGTTGCCCGACAACTTCCTCCGCCCGCTGCCCGGCTACGCCGACATTCAGTACATCGAACTCGCCGGCACCTCGAACTACCACTCCATGCAGACCCAGCTGAACAAGCGCTTCACCAAGGGCTTCCAGTTCGGCGTCGCCTGGACCTGGTCCAAAGCCATGACCATCGTCGATGGCAACGGCAACGCCATCAACCCGTACCTGAACTACCGTGTTCGGAACTACGGCAAGGCCGGCTTCGACCGTACACACAACTTCGTCCTGAACTACCTCTACGACCTGCCCAAACTCTCGAAGTTCGCCAACAACATCGCAGTCCGCTCGGTCTTCGACAACTGGCAGATCTCCGGCCTGACAACCTTCACCTCCGGCGCCCCCCTCGGCATCGGCTACTCGCTCGTTAGCGGCGCTGATCTCGTCGGTGCCTCCGGCGCCGGCATCGATAGCCGCATCAACGTGCTGAAGGACCCCGTCCTCCCCAAGGGCGATCGCACCGAACTCCGCCACTTCGACACCACCGCCTTCGCCCCGCCCACCCGCGCCGAATTCGGTATCGGCAACGCGCCGAAGGATGTCCTCCGTGGCCCCGGCATCAACGTCTTCGACTTCACCGTCATTAAGAACATCCCCGTCGGTAAGTCCGAAGCGCGTCGCCTCCAGCTCCGCTTCGAGTTCTACAACTTCTTCAACCATGCCAGCTTCCAGGGCGTCGATACCACGGCGCGCTTCGACGCACAAAACCGGCAGGTCAGCGGAACGTTCGGACAGTACACGTCCACACTTGACGCCCGTCGCATCGTCCTCGGCGCCAAGTTCTACTTCTGATGAACAAGGCTCTTCAATCCCTGCAGGGCGCCTGGCAAATCGAGTCTCTCGAGCTTGCCGGCGCCCCCGCAGGGGCCTCCGGCCGCATCACAGTCAACAAAAACAAATTCACGACAGCCTCAATGGGCGCCGAATACTCGGGCCGCCTCGAACTTACCAGCCCCAACCAAATCACCCTCCACTTTGAAACCGGCCCCGAAGCCGGCAACGCCAATCACGGCATCTACGAAATCACCGCAACCGGCTGGCGCCTCTGCCTGAACATCGCCGGCGGCCCCGCCCCCAAAGCCTTCAAGTCGTCCAAGAACCACGCCCTTGAAACACTGGTCCCAGCCCAGCCTGCCAAGCCGGTCACCGGCCACCCCATCCCCGAACTGCAAGGCGAGTGGCAAATGGTAACCTGCCTCCGCTCGGGCGAACCGCTCCCGCCGCCATTCCTAAAAACCGGCGTCCGCAAAATCACCGGCATCGAAACCACCCTCCACTTCGGCAAACAGCTTTTCCAACAAGGCACCCTCAGCAAAAGCGACGCCACCCCCAACACCTTCGAACTCCAAAGCATCGACGGCGCCCCCCAACTCGGCATCTACGAACTGGTCGCTAATACTCTCAAAACCTGCCTCGCCGCCCCCGGGAAACCCAGGCCTGAAACTTGGCAATCCACCAAAGAGGGCGGCGAAACCCTCACCACCTGGCGCCGCCGCTAACTCGCCCCGCACCGCCTTCCCATCCCCGCCCGGAACGCCGCCCGTTCTTCCTCCGACATCGCCGCAATCCGCGCTCGCCAATGCGGCCGCCGCAGCCCCCCGCCCACCAGCAGCCGTCCCAGCACCAGCAGTCCCACCGCCTGCCAGAACCCGATCACCGGCAACCCAAAAATCGTCGGCATCAGCAGATTCCACAACTGGTGCACCGCTGCCCCAAACAGCCCAACCCCAATCAAAACCAACGGAACAAATCGAAACCGTCTCATAAGCTCTCCTTTATCTCGTCGTAAACAACCTGCAACCGGCGCCGCAGCGCCATCACCGCATACCGCTTCCGGGACAACAACGTGTTCACTGGCACGCCCGTCTCCGCCGCCATCTCCGCAAACGATTTGCCATCAATCTCGTGCCCCACAAAAACCACTCTTTGCGGAACAGGCAACTCCGCCAGCGCCTCCCCAATCACGTCCAGCAACACACTCCGCGCATACGCCGCCTCCGGCCCGCCCTCCGCCGAAGGCAGAACCTCTTCCAACATCAACTCCTCCAGCGAATCCGTCCGCCGCTTCCGGAATAGATCGGTAATCCTGTTCCGCGCCACCCGGAACAGCCAGGCCCCGGCCTGCTCAATCGGAGCCAGTACGCGCTCGGCCTGCAGCCATTCGCACAGCACGTACTGCAAGATGTCCTCGGCATCGCGCAAGTCCGGAACCCGCCGGCGGATAAACCGCCACAGCCGCTCCCGCTCTATCACCAATTCGTTCATACATCAAGGAAGACGGATGAACGCCCAAAAAATTGTACAAACCCGTAAATTCAGCGGAACTCAAATCGGATCATCCACCAATTTCCTTCCAACGGAATCGCCGCATTGCAGAACCGCCCCCGCGGTTGCACCGGTACGCATGGCTC
>CANIFK010000397.1 GCA_947466555.1 Acidobacteriota bacterium
CCCAAACACAAAATCGCCCCCGTCGAACCCGCCTTCCTCTCCGTCCTCGGCGCCATCGAGGCCCCCAAATCCGCCGCCGGCCGCCGCGCCGCCTTCGCCAATTGGCTCGCCAATCCCGAACACCCGCTCACCGCCCGCGTCATGGTCAACCGCATCTGGCAGTTCCGTATGGGCACGGGGCTAGTCCCTACCCCCAACGACTTCGGCCAGCTCGGCGGCCGCCCCTCCAACCGCCCCCTCCTCGATTGGCTAGCCGCCGAATTCGTGGCCAGCGGCTGGAACATCCAACACATCGACAAGCTAATCGTCACCTCCGCCACCTACCGCCAAACCACCAAAATCGATGAAGCCAAAGCCGCCGTCGATGGCGACAACAAACTCTACTGGCGCATGAACCAGCGCCGCATGGAAGGCGAAGCCCTCCGCGACGCCGTCCTCCAAGCCTCCGGCAAGCTCAACACCAAAGCCTTCGGCCCGCCCATCAAAACGCCCATCGAACAAGAAATCTACGACATCATCTTCACCGAAGCCGAGCCCGACAACCTCTGGCCGCTCCCCAAAGACCGCAGCGAGATCTATCGAAAATCGATCTATCTCCTCAACAAACGCACCGTCCGTCTGCCCATGCTGACCAACTTCGATCAGCCCGACGCCATCAGCTCCTGCCCCATCCGCGCCGTCTCCACGCACGCGCTGCAAGCCCTATCGCTCCTCAACAGCGACTTCATGCACGAGCAGTCCCAAACCCTCGCCGCCCGCGTCGACGAAAAGTGCAAAGGCAACCTCGACTGCCGCCTCCAAACGGCGTATCAGATCACCCTCCAGCGCCCCCCGCGCCCCGAAGAACAACAACTGGCCCGGCAATATCTCACGCAGAAGAGTTTGCCGCTCGAAGACTTCTGCAAGGCACTTCTAAATCGCCATGAGTTCGTCTACATCCCCTAACCGCCGCAGCGTCCTCAAATCCGGCCTCGGCGCCATCGCCGCCGAATGGCTCCTCCAGCGCGACCTCCACGCCGCCGGGGTCAGCCCCCTCGCGCCCAAACCGCCCCACTTCGCCCCCAAAGCCAAACGCGTCATTTTCCTGTTCATGGTCGGCGCCCCGTCGTCCATCGACATGTTCGACCCCAAGCCAGCCCTCACCAAATACGCCGGCCAAAAACTCCCCCCCAGCTTCGGCAAAATCATCTCGCAATTCACCACCGGCGATACCGCCCTCCTCCCCTCGCCCTGGGAGTTCAAGAAGTACGGCCAGTCCGGCATCCCCGTCAGCGGCCTCGCCCCCCACGTCGCCCAATGTGTCGACGACATGTGCTTCGTCCGCAGCTTCTACACCGAAAGCGCCGTCCACGCCCCGGCCATGTACCAGGTCCACTCCGGCCGCGTCCTGACGGGCTACCCGTCCATGGGCGCCTGGGTCACCTACGGCCTCGGCTCCCCCGCCGATAACCTCCCCGCCTACGTCGTCATGCCCCAGCCCGAAGGCACCCCCGAAGGCGGCACGCCCTGCTGGAGCTCGGGCTTCCTCCCGTCCGTCTACCAAGGCACCCTCCTCCGCTCCGGCCCCAGCCCGATTCTCCATCTCAAGAACCCCAACGGCGTCACCCCCGAACGCCAGAAGAACACCCTCGATCTCCTGCAGGAAATGAACCGGCTCGATTCCACACCCGGCGACACCGAACACGCCGCCCGCATCGCCAGCTACGAACTGGCCTTCAAGATGCAATCGGCCGCCCCCGAAGCCGTCGACCTCTCCAAGGAATCCGAAGCCACCAAGAAGCTCTACGGCCTCGACGAAAAGAACACCTACGACTTCGGCTCCCGCCTCCTCCTCGCCCGCCGCCTCATCGAACGCGGCACCCGCTTCGTCCAGATCTACTCTGGCGGCGGCCCGGTGTCCATCCAGTGGGACGCGCACAAGGATTTGGTGGCCAATCACGAAAAGATGTCCGGCCTCACGGACAAGCCCATCGCCGGCCTGCTGAAGGACCTAAAATCCCGCGGCCTGCTCGACGAAACCCTCGTCATCTGGGGCAGCGAATTCGGTCGATTGCCGATGTCGGAAGGCGGCAACGGCCGCGATCACAACCCCCACGGCTTCACCATGTGGTTCGCCGGCGGCGGCGTCAAAGGCGGTCGCATCGTGGGCGAAACCGACGAGTTCGGCCTGAACGCTATCGGCGAGAAGTACCACATGCGCGACTTCCACGCGACCATCCTCCACGCCCTCGGTCTCGACCAGCACAAGCTCTTCTACCTCCATAACGGCCGCAACGAAAAGCTCACCGATTTTGGCGGCACCGTGATCGACAAAGTATTCATCTAACGGGAAGTGCGAACCCTCTGCCTCCTAATTCTGTCCGTCGCGCTGCCAGCCCAGCCTGCGAAAGATCTCTGGACCGCCATTGAGCCGATCTACGCAAAGACCCTCCAACACCCCTTCCTAACCGGCCTAACCGACGGCACGCTCCCCAAGGAGCGATTCACGTTCTACCTCCAACAGGACGCCGCCTATCTCGACGCCTTCTCCCAAGCCCTGCTCGATCTCGCCGCCAAAGCCCCCGACAAACAATGGGCCAAAACCCTCCGCCGCCACGCCAAGGAAGCAATTGCGGCCGAGAAGAAATTGCCTCCCGCCCCGATGGCGCCGACGAACTATGCGTACGTGAATCACTTCCGCCACGCCGTAGCGACGGGGACCTTCGCCGAAGGCCTCGCATCGCTCCTCCCCTGCTACTGGATCTACCAAGAGGTGGGCCGCGAACTAGTCCGCAAGGGTTCCAAGGACCCCGACTACCAAAGCTGGATCACCAGTTACGCCAGCCCCGACTACGCCAAGAGCGTAAACGAAGTCCTGACGATGTACAACACCGAAGCCCCCAAACTAACGCCAGCCCAGAAGGCCCACGCCAAAGAACTCTTCGTAATTTCCGCCCGCTACGAATACCAATTCTGGGACATGGCCTTCCGCCAAGAACCCTGGCTCCCCAAGTAACCCGTCCACCCCCAGCGCCCGCCAAAAGCTCTACCTTACCAACATCCCCTCAACCGTCGCCGCCCGCCCATTCTTCACTACAGCCTCCATGGGGTTTTGCGCTGGGTCCAGCGGACAAGGGAATGACTTACTTACTTCAGAAGCGGCTCATTACGGCACCACTCGCTCCAAGAGCCGGTGTAGATGGCGGGAATGCCGATGCCGGCGTGTTCAAAGGCGAGGATGGCGTGGCAGGCAGTGACACCGGAGCCGCAGTGGACGATAACGTGATCGAGGGGGATATCGCCGACGGTATCGTTGAAGCGGGCGGCGATCGCTTCGGGATCAAGGAGTTTGCCATCGGGGCCGGCGAGCTCGAGATGAAAGAGGTTCCTGGCGCCGGGAATGTGGCCGGCGACGGGATCGATGGGCTCGGTTTCGCCGCGGAAGCGGGGGGCGGAGCGGACGTCGATGATGGTCCAAGTTGGATCAAATTGGACGGTTTTGACAAAGTCGCGATCGACGGTGGGGAGTTGCCAGTTTTCGAAGGGATAGGGAGGAGCGGGCTGATGTTGGGAGGTGTCGGCGTTGAGGATGAGGCCAGCGGGGGCGAAGAGTTCGGGCTTCGCGTCGAGCACGCGGACGTTTTGATGGCCGGCGGCGCGGAGCATCCACCAGAGGCGGGAAGCGGCGTTGATGCCACCGGCCATGTCATAGACAACGACCTCATCTTCGGGCTTTACACCGAGGGCACCGAGCACGCCGGCGAAGCGGGCGGGCGTGGGGAGCGGATGGCGGCCGCCAATTCTGGGATCGCCGACGTCGGCGAGGTCGTGATCGAGATCGGCGAAGCGGGCGCCGGGGAGGTGGCTGCTGGCGAAAGCGCCGGCGGGGTTGGCGCCAGTACGGGCGTCCAGGAGGACGACGTTTTCGAGATTGGCGGCGAGTTCTTCGGGGGAAATGACAACGGGGGGCATAGGGGTCAAGGTAGCACGGAGCGGCTATCTAAAGCCGCGGCATGGGCGGTTTGACGGGCACCCAGAAGTGGAAGGAAAACACCGCCCTATTCCCGCTCACAAAATCCGTTCCGCCCGAAAGCGAATCCGCTCCACAATCGGAACAAACTTAGTCCCCTCCGGAACCACCTACCCGGGCCCCGTCACCGGGTCATTCAGCACTCCCCCAACCGCAATGCAGGCCGAGAACTCCGCTGCGCTCCGCGTATTGATCGCCGCCGTCTAGGCCTAAACCGCATCGTAGATGTTTCGCATAGATGCTCAACAATTCGAGTCGTCCCGCCTGGCGGATCTCCATTCCGGTTTATTTACATTAGAAGTACGCTCAAGCCAGGACATTGAAAGTACCTGGTTTGGGCAAGTCAGAAACTACGGCATTCGGCTCCGGCAAGAGTGTGGTTGTAATGCGTGTTTTCATCCTGCTCGTTGGAGCGGCGCTCAGCTGTTACTCCGCAGTATCATCACGGCCGCTGGTTCAAGCGGCACCGGCGTGTTCACCCTGTCCCGCCGCGGCTTCACAGCCTCCGGCAATCACACGATGGGAAGCTAGCGCGACGGCCTCAGCTGTCCCTTCGGCACCACCGATGACACCTCTTTTTCGCTCGGCTTGGAAGGCCCCGGCTCGGCCACCATCGGCGCCACCGTCTACCCCCCCGTCAACACGCACGATATCAATAGAGGCTCCTTCCAGATCGTCATCGCGGTCCCCATCCACCTCTCCGCTCCGGAGTCTTCTTCGGCACGTTCCAATTCGCCGGAAACCTCTGCGGCTACCTCACTCCGAGCCACAATTTCCGCCCCTGCGACGTCGACCTCCCCGCCCTCACCGGCTCTGGCATCTACTCCGTCACGGTAATCGCCGTCCAGGGCGCCGGCCTCCTCGCCCTCGCCGCCGCCATCCGCTACCAGAAGAACCGCACCTTCACCCCAGCCGTCCGCGGTTGCACAACACGCGTCCCCACAAAGATCGACTGGAAGTTATACAACGCCGTCACGTTCCCCATATTCGTCAGCTGGAAACTGATATCCCACGCCTTCTTATCCCCGCGATAATGATCGTGCCCAACGCTCATATCCGCCACCGTCCGCGGCCGAACCCGCGCCGGATTCGACGCCAAGTCCACATAAGGCAACAAATCCGAATAATCCCGATCCTTCACCACATCCGCCGGGTCCGACGGGTTCGAAACCAGCCCCGAATCATACCGCACAGACAACGACGCCCACCACGTCTTCTTCCACGCATAATTCAACATCCCATGCACCCCCAATTTCTGGTCATGGTCAATAATGAACGGCCCCGCGCTCAACGAATCCACCGCGCTCGACCCCAAAAACAGCCCACCCGAAAACGGCGGCGTCACAATCGCATGATAGTGCGTAAAGTTCAACGACCCCGAAAACCCGCCCACCGGCAAAAAGTTAAAACGCCCTTCCACACCATTAATTCGCGACTTAGCCAAAGTAATCGGAAAAATGATTCCCGTGTTCAGAAAGTTATCATTATCCTGTAAGTCCGTCGCCCGCTTATGATAGAAGGAGCCGCTAAACCCCACGTGCCGCGTAATCCCCTGCTGCACGCCCACTTCCATAAAGTCCTGCCGCTCCGGCTTCATGATAATCACCCCGCCCCCGAACGCCTCCCG
>CANIFK010000398.1 GCA_947466555.1 Acidobacteriota bacterium
CCGATGACCGGCCCTATCCCGTCGGCTTCGCCAAGAACACCTGGCTGCCCGCGCGGGACGGCGTTGGTCATGGCGGTGTGGAGCGCAGCGCCAAGGCGCCGAACTGTTCGTTCCTCACGAAGTGGACGAAAAAGGACGACAGCATCACCTGGGACGTGGACGTGCTGCAGGCCGGCCTCTACAGCGCCGATCTCTACTACACCTGCCCGGCCGGAGACGTGGGCGCGACGGTGGAATTGAGCTGCAACACCAGCCGCGTCGCGGGCAAAATCAGCGTGGCGCACGACCCGCCGCTCCGCGGCAAGGAGCATGATCGCGTCGACCGCGGCACCGAATCCTACGTCAAGGATTTCAAGCCGCTCCGCCTCGGCAATATTCGCTTGGAAAAAGGCCGCGGCGCGATGACATTACGTGCCCTGGAGATTCCGGGCCAGCAGGTTGCCGACGTGCGGTACTTGATTTTGACTCGCGTGTGAGAACTATGCGGAAACTCTGGATGCTATCGCTCTTTACCGTTGCCGCGCAGGACGTGGCGGACCTGTTGTCGCGCGAGTGTCAGGGCTGCCACGGCGCGACGATGACGCTCAGCAAGCTGGACGTCCGCAGCCGGGAGTCCCTGCTCCGAGGCGGCGCGCGCGGCCCGGCCATCGTCCCCGGCAACGCCGGGGCCAGCCTGCTTGTGCGAATGATCGAAGGCGCCGATGGCGTCCAAATGCCACCCGCGAAACGCTTGCCCCCGGACGCAGTGGCCGCGATTCGCGCGTGGGTCGACGCCGGTGCGCCCTGGAAAGAAGCGAAGACTGAAAACTGGGCTAACTACAAGCCCGAAGACCTATGGGCCTTCCGGCCCGTCCGCACACGCGACGCCGCAAAGACCATCGACTCGTTCCTGAAGCCCGGCCCTGCGGCCGACCGCCGTACGCTCATCCGCCGCGTCACCATCGACCTCACCGGCCTGCCTCCATCACCGGAAGAAATCGACGCCTTCGTCAACGACAAATCCACGCAAGCCTGGGCTCGCTTGGTGGACCGTTTATTAGCCTCCCCACGTTACGGCGAGCGCTGGGCTCGCCACTGGCTCGACGTCGTTCGCTACGCCGACACCGGCGGCTACTCCAACGATTTCGAGCGCCCCAACGCCTGGCGCTACCGCGACTACGTCATCCGCGCCTTCAACACCGACAAGCCATACGACCGCTTCATCCGCGAACAAATCGCCGGCGATGAACTCTATCCCGGCAACGCCGAAGCCCTCATCGCCACCGGCTTCCTCCGCATGGGGCCGTGGGAACACACCGGCATGTCGGTCGAAGCGGTCACCCGCCAGATGTTTCTCGACGACGTCACGCACTCCACAGCCACAACGTTCCTCGGCCTCACCCTCGGCTGTGCTCGCTGCCACGATCACAAGTTCGACCCGTTGCCGACGAAGGACTACTACCGCATGCAGGCCGTGTTCTCAAGCACCGAATTCGTCCGGCCCACCCTGCCCTTCCTCCCCACCGAAAACGTGGCCGGCCTCGCCCCGGCCAAGGCGCACATGGATGCCGTAGCCGCGCTCGCCAAGCAGCGCATGGACGAGTTGAACAAGCTGCAAAAACAGAACAAGGACCCGGAGACGTTCGAGGAGTTCAAGCTCTATCAGAAGCACACGGCGCTCTATAAGGAATCGCTCGACCGCTTCGAACCGAAGGCCTTCGCCGTCTCCAGCGGGCCGCTCGATGGCGCCACCGATGGCGGCCCCAATCTCCGCTATTCGAAGGCCAAGGACTACAAACCGGCCGACGTGCACATCCTCCCCGGCGGCAACGTGCAATCCCCGGCGGAGAAGGTCACGCCCGGCGTTCTCGGCCTCCTCGAACGTTACGGCGGCTATCCTTCCCCCGCGGTTCCCGAAACCACCGCCGGCCGCCGCGCCGTACTCGCCAACTGGATCGCCGATGCCCGCAACCCGCTCACCGCGCGCGTCATGGCCAATCGCATCTGGCAGTATCACTTCGGCGAAGGCATCGCCGCCGACGCCAATAACTTCGGCAAAATGGGCAAGAAACCAACGAATCCCGAACTGCTCGACTGGCTCGCCGCGACCTTCATCGAAAACGGCTGGAGCGTCAAGTCGATCCACCGCGCCATCCTCCTCTCCGCAGCCTATCAACAGGCCGATCGCGCCCCCCGCCGTGTCGAAGCCGAAGTCCTGCGCGACAGCATCCTCTCCGTCACCGGTGAACTCAGCCCAGCCACCGGAGGCCCCGGCACCTTCCCGCAAATCAACGAAGACGTCGCCCGCCAGGCGCAGCACCGCATGGGTTCGCTCGCGCCCGTTTACCGCCCGTCGCCGAAGAAGAGCGACCGCAATCGCCGCACAATCTACACCTTCCAACAGCGCAGCCTGATCGACCCCATGGTCGAAGTGTTCAACGGCCCCAGCCTCGATCTCTCCTGCGAACGCCGTGACACCGCCACCATCCCCACGCAAGCCTTCACGCTCTTCAACAGCCAGTTCGTCCACGACATGGCACTGGCGCTGGCCGAAAAGATGAAAGGGCAACCCGTGCGCAACGTCTTCCGCCGCGTGCTCGGCCGCTGGCCCGACGCCACGGAAGAGCGAACACTGAAGGCAACCCTGGACCGCCTGGCGCAACTCAACCGCGAAGCCCCACCCCGCCCCGCGCCCCAACCGGTCGTCCACACCATCACCAGCGAACTCACCGGCGCGCAACATCGCTTCGTTCATCAGGAGGACCCCGAGGCCTTCGAGCACAACCTCCACCCCAGCCAGACCACGCCCGCCGTTCGCGCCATGGCCGACGTCATCCTCGCCCTGCTCAACTCCAACGAGTTCGCCTATGTCTACTAACCTCTCCCGCCGCCATCTCCTCCTCGGCTCCGGCATGGGCCTCGGCTCGGTCGCCCTCTCCGCGATGATGGCCGAGCAAGGCCCCCACCACAAAGCCAAGGCGAAAAACTGCATCTTCCTGTTGATGGAGGGCGGCCCCAGCCACATCGACACCTTCGACCCCAAGCCCCGCCTCGACGCCCTCCACATGACGAAATTCCAGAAGGAGCGCAACAAGTTCGAAGCCAACATGAACACCGGCGAACGCTACTACGTGAAGTCGCCCTTCCAGTTTCGTCGCGCCGGAAAAATGGGCATCGAAATCAATACCCAGTTTGAAGAGTTCTCCAACGTCGTCGACGATATCTGCTTCTACCGCGGCCTCCGCGCCGAAAGCGTCAACCACCCCACCGCGCTCTATCACCTCAACACCGGCACCCAGTTCGGCGGCGATCCCGCCATCGGCGCCTGGACCTCCTACGGCCTCGGAACGATCAACAAAAACCTTCCCTCTTTCATCGTCCTGCCCGACACGGCCTACCCGCAAGGCGGCGCCGCCAACTGGTCCAACGGCTTCCTCCCCGCCAACCACCAGGGCACGCCCCTCCGCCCCACCGGCTCCCCTGTGCTCGATATGGCGCCGCCCCCAGGCGTCACCCCCGAACGCCAGCGAGCCACGCTCGACCTGCTGAACTCCCTCAACAACAAGCACCAACAGCGCCACGCCTCTCACGCCGAACTCGCCGCCCGTGTCGAAAGCTACGAACTCGCTTTCCGCATGCAGGCCGAGATGCCGAAGGTCCTCGACATCACCTCCGAAAACAAACAGACCCTCGAACTGTACGGCATCGGTGGGCCCAACAAAGACGCCGACGCAATCGGTCGCCGCTGCCTTCTCGCGCGCCGTCTGGTGCAGGCCGGCGTCCGTTTCGTGCAGGTCATCGTCATGGGGTGGGACTCGCACGACTACATCGAAAACGCCCACGGCGCACGCATACGCGCCATCGATAAGCCCATCGCCGCGCTGATGAAGGACCTCAAACGCACCGGCCTGCTCGATGAAACTCTGGTCGTCTGGAGCGGCGAATTCGGGCGCAGTCCCGATAACGGTATTCGCCGCGACGGCACCGCCTGGGGCCGCGATCACAACGCGACGGCCATGTCCTGCTGGCTCGCCGGCGGCGGTGTGAAGGCCGGTCACATCGTGGGCGCCACAGACGAGACCGGGCTGAAAGGCGTCGAAGTCGTCCACCCCATTCGCGACTTCCACGTCACCCTTCTTCACCTGCTCGGCCTCGATGATTCCAAACTCCGTTACCTCCACGCCGGCCGCGAAAAACAACTCAGCCAGACCGGCGGCGAACTGATTCGCGACCTGCTAACGTAAGGTCATGCTTCTCCGCATACTGCTGTTCCTCGCCGCGTTGCCATTACTCGCCGGGGACATTCGCCTGCGTGGCTCACTTGTCGGCAGCGTGGAATCGAGCGGCGATGTCCGCATTCATGGAAGCCTCGTTGGACGCTTCGAAAGTGGCGGTGATATCCGCGTCAAGGGCAGCCTGGTCGGCAAGATAGAGTCCGACGGCACCATTCGCAAGCACGGCTCTATCGTCGGTAAAGTGGAGTCCGATGGCGACGTCCGCGTCAACGGTTCGCTCCGCGGCAAAGTGGAAAACGATGGCGATGTCCGCGAAAACGGCTCCATCATCGGTTCCGCCCGCGGCGTGCCCAAAGCGCAAGCCGCGTGCGTATTCTTCTACGGTTTCTTCGACCTGAAGTAGCCCTAAACGAACGCCTTCCGCACCTTGTGCAAGAACGTTGTCACCACTTCGGCAGGGTCGCCTTCGCCAAGCGCCTCAATCGGCGTGAACCCGCGATAGCCGACCTTGTCGATAATGGCCCGCACCCGCGGCAGATCGATCTCCACCTTCTTCGTCCCGTACCAGACGTGCTCTTTGATCTGCCAGTTGCTCGCATACGGCAGCAGCTTTTCAATCTCCGCGTACGGGTCGCCCTGCCGCAAACTGCCCACGTCGAGGATGACGCTGAACCACTCGGAGTTCACCATCTTCACCACGCGAATCGTCTCATCGGCCGTCTTCAAAAAATCGTCGTGATGCTGCAACCCAACGATCACGCCGTTCTTCTTCCCATACTCCGCGCATTCCTGGAATGCAGGAATCATCCACTGCAACACCTGGTCGAACGTGTAGCCTTTCGGCAATTCCTTGCCCGCGAACACGCGCACCATATCGCTGCCCAGCTTCGCCGCAACGTCAATCCAGTCCTTCACCAACTGAACATGTCCGCGCCGGCTCGACGGATCCGTCAAAGCAAAATCGTTGCGCACGCCCGTCCCCGTAATCGTCACGCCATTCAAAAACGCGTGCCGCTTCAGGCTGTAGATCAACTCGTCCTTCGGCACATTCGGATACCCCGGAAAGTAATAACCGGTCATGTCCACGCCGTCAATGTCATTCTTGGCGCAGTAGTCCACTACGTCATGCACCGTCATCTTCCCGGCCATCAGCGGCTTGTTGAACGAGTACGCATTCAGGCCGATCCTGATCTTCGTCCCGGCCCTGCGATGCACTTCCCCACCCGTCGCCGCCGCGAACGCCGGCGTCAATACGCCGCTTCCCAACCCGGCCAGCAATCGCCGCCGATTCATCTTGAAGTCCATAAAATGCTCCTGAATTACGCCAAAATCTCGCGCAGCACGCGCGCCGGCGTCACACCCACCAGGCTTTCATCGCGCCCCTCGTAGTAGAACGTGTTCCGCTTATAGTCCAGCCCCA
>CANIFK010000399.1 GCA_947466555.1 Acidobacteriota bacterium
GCCTCGGCCGTCCGCCTCCGCTCGGTGAAGTCGATGAACGATCCAACCGCCCCGCTGGGCTTTCCCGTCTCATCAAACAGCGGCACCGCATTGCCCAGCCAGCTCCGGCAAACCCCATCGTCAAACTGCATCTCAAACTCGTAGTCGCGCACGCTCTGCCCGGTGCGCGCAGCCCGCTGCATCGGCAACTCATTCACCGGGATCTCCCGCCCATCTTTCATTTCGTGCCAGTGCCGCGCCTCCGCCTGCCCCGCCGCGGACGGTGACACGTTTCCCGTGCCAGCCATTCGCAACAGTTCGTACGCCGCCCGGTTCCCTCGAATGTTCAGGCATTCCGCGTCTTTCGCAATGAAAACTCCAATAGGCACGGCGTCCAGCACGGCCGCAATCTCCGAATACCGCTTCTGGTCGCTCAGGTCCGTCACAATCACGCAACGGCACTCCGCTCCACTCAACATCATGTTCTGGATCGACAAATAGACAGGGCGCGTCTCCCCGCCCGCCGTAACCAACTGTACTTCCGCCTTCCGTTTCCCCGCGCTCGTCAGCAGAGCCGAAATCAACACCCGATCCGCCGCCGCGATGAAGTCCGCCAGCTGGCTCCCGATCACTCTCGCCAACGGCCGTTGCACCATCGCCGCGAAAGGCATGTTCGAAAACAGAATCAGGCCATCGCTCGTTACCGTCAACGCCCCCTCGCCCATCTCCTCCACCATCACCCGGTACGACTCATCGGCCCCCTTCAGCGTGTACACTCGATCCCCGTCCGGCCCCGCCGCCACAATCGCGTCCACCTCTCCGTCGCGCAGCGCGCGCAACGTCTCCTCCGCTTCAGCCAGCCGCTCCTCCAACTCGCGGATCCGCGCCAGTTGCGCCTTCTTTTGTTCAGGCATTGCGCGCCCTTGCCAGATGCCGTCGCGGGATTCCCAGCCCTGTCAGAACACGTTCCGTGTCGCTCAAGTCCCCGATTATTCTTCGGAGCGGCAACGGAAACTCTTTGACCAGCGTTGGCGTCACCACAATCTGTTCCGGCATCGCCTGCTCGGGATGCTGGTAGATATCGATCACTTCCAGGTCATACTGCCCAGGCAGATTCGCCTCGCAGAGGGCGTGAAGGTTCTGTATTGCCCGGAGACTCCGCGGCGTTGTCCCAGTGACAAAGAGTCGCAGTGTGTAGCGCCCGCCCACGCTGATCGGCGCCAACAACGCCGCCTCGAAGGCCTTCGTATTGTCGATGAGCTTCGGAGATTTCATGGTTTCAGCGGAGCAATCCGCGGCTGCAGGTCCAGCCCCACCAGCACTCGCTCCGTGTTCGATAGATCACCGATGATCTTGCGCACAGGCTCCGGTAACTTTCGCACCAGCGTCGGTAGCGCAATGATCTGGTCCCCCGCCGCCAGTTGCGGGTTCTGTAGCAAATCGACGATCTCGATGTGGTACTCACCCGCCAGATGTTCCTCACAAATCCGCTTTAGATTCGCGAACGCCTGTAACGATTTCGCCGTCTGTCCCGCAACGTAGAGCCGCAACTCCCAATTCGCACGTTGAGCCGGAACCGCGGTTTTCTTCTTCGTTGGCATCCTATTTGCCCTTCCCCGCCGCCGCGGCTGGTCTTCCATTTTCCGTCCGCATGCCGCTGTTCCCATACCGGCTTGTTACCATCACGCCCCGGTCCTGTTCCCACTTCTTTACCTTCAACTTCTCCTGCGCGATCAGCTGCTCTGACTCCTGCACCTCCGTCTCCAAATCCAGTTGCAACGCCGCGATCTGCGCGTCCAATGCTCGTCGCTTCCGCTGCAACAACAGCTGCTTCCGCTCGATCTCCTGCCGCCCAATCAGCGCCGCCGATTCGTCCTTCGCCTCTTGCGTCACCCGCGCCGATCCCGTCAGCATCCCCGCCTCTCCCAAATACACCTCCCGCAATTCCACCCCGTGGCTGGTCAACAGGAACTCCCGAATCTGATTGGAGTGCGCCACCCCCCGGGCCTTCAAAATGTAGATCCCCCGGTTCCTCTCCCCGCCGCTCTCGATGTCGCGCAACAGCAGCCACGCATCCACCAACGAAGATATTTCGACTTCCGTTTGTTCCTGCATCGCCGTTCCGCTCGTCAATGTCGTCAAAATCGCCGTAATCTGGCGCTCTTTCAGGAAATCGATCATCCGCAAAAGGATGCTTCGCGTCTCATAGGCGGTCCCGGCGTGCAACAATCCCGTCACCGGATCAACCACCACCAGGCTGGGGCCAAACTCCTGAATCACCTTATGAATCTTCACCAGATGCATCTCCAGCCCATACGTCGTCGGTCGCACCGAATGGAAATGCAGCAGCCCCTTGTCCACCCACCGCTGCAGATTAATACCAATCGACCGCATGTTTCGGATAATCTGGTCCGCCGGCTCTTCGAACGAAAAGAACACACACTTCTCGCCCCGCCCACACGCCGCGTCCACAAAATGCGTCGTCAGACTCGTCTTTCCGGTCCCCGACGTCCCCGACACCAGAATGCTGTTTCCGCGAAAATATCCCTTCCCGCCAAACATCTCGTCCAGCGCCGGAACACCCGTCGACACCCGCTCGTTGCTGGACTTGTACTTCAGGGCCATCGAGGTCACCGGCAGCACCGAAATGCCGTCGCTCTCGATCAGAAACGGGTACTCGTTCATCCCATGCGTCGACCCGCGATACTTCACCACTCGCAGCCGCCGTGTCAGGATCGTCTCCGTCACCTGATGGTCCAGCAGGATCACGCAGTCGGAGATGTACTCCTCCAACCCGTGCCGCGTCAGCGTCCCTTGCCCCCGCTCGCCCGTCACAATCGTCGTTAGATTCCGGTCCTTTAACCACCGGAATAGCCGCCGCAATTCCGACCGCAATACCGACTCATCCTCCAGCCCCGCAAACAACGCCTCCACACTGTCCAACAGCACCCGCTTGGCCCCAATCGCATCCACCGCGTGGCCAATCCGCACGAACAGCGCCTCCAGATCGTAATCCCCCGTCTCCTCAATCAGGTTCCGCTCCACCTGGACGTGATCGATCGCCAACTTCTTTTGCCTCACCAGAGTCGTCAGGTTGAACCCCAACGACTCCACGTTGCTCGTCAACTCCTCCGCCGTCTCCTCGAAGGAAACGCACACCCCCGGTTCACCGAACAACGTTGCCCCGCGCACCAGGAATTCAATCCCCAGCAGCGTCTTCCCGCATCCAGCGCCGCCACACACCAGCGTCGGCCGCCCCCTCGGCAATCCGCCAAGTGTAATCTCGTCCAGTCCGTGTATCCCTGTCAGGCACTTCGGCAAGTTCCCGTGGTCCGCTTTGCCGCTCACGGGTTTCGTTTTCGTAGATCGCATTCTTCCTTTGCGCAACGCAAGCTCCGGCTCGCGTCACGGAATCGGTCAATGCATCCACGCTTCCAAACAGGCTGCGCACTACGCAGCAGCCATTTCCGCCGCCAGCCCCCCGCCTCACCCTTCAGCCCACGTGACCGCCGGCGGTCATCGACTCCGCCAAATGACCAAATGCGGTCAACCCCCGTGAGTGATCGCCTCCTGTTCCTTCCGCCCTGCCACCCGCCACAACAACACCGAAAACACAAACCCGGCCGCGCTCGCCACCCCGAAAAACCACATCATCGGCAGATACCCCGCCGGGTTCGCCGCGCTCGCCCCCGCCCGGTCGTTCAACCAACCCGCCACCAGGTTCGCCCCCGCAATCCCCGCGTTCTGCACCACAAACATCAGCCCCAACGCCGTCCCAATCTTTTCCGGCGCCACCAGTTTACTCGCCAACGGCCACATCACCGCCGGCACCAGCGAATAGCTGACGCCCACCAGCGCCGTCGCCACCCACAGGCTCCAGTCCGTCGCCGCCATAATCGCAATCGATACCGGCAACAAAAATGCCCCAAACGCCAGCAGCGGCGCATACCGCCCAATCCGGTCGCTCAACCATCCAAACGCGGGCGTCGCAAAGATCGCCGCCAGGAAAACGTAGCTGTTCATCGCCCCCGCTGCCGCCAGCGTCAGCCCATGCGCATGCTGGAAATACTTGATCGAAAACGTGCTCCGGAACGCCAAAATGACGGCATAAAACAGCACGCACAAGATCAATAAGAACCAATACGCCGTCCCAAATCGCAACAGGTCCCGCGCCACAAACTTCTCCGCCGCCGGCGGCGCCGTCACCCCTGTCCCCTTATCAACCCACCAGTACACCACCGACGCCACAAACGACGAAGCCGCAAATAGGACCGCAATCACCATCGGCGCCTGCCACCCCGATGCATAGGCCCCCGCGAACCACTCCGGCGACATGTCCGCCGCATACGATCCCATTCGCCCGATCGCCAGCGTCATTCCAATCGCAAACGCCAAATGCCGTCCTGCGAAATACGGCACCACCGCTGCCAGAGTGCTGATGTTAAACGTCTCCGCCCCAATCCCAAACAGCAGTCGCCCCGCCGCCATCCATTCGTACCCCGGCCCCCACGCCGTCAGCGCCGCCCCCGCCAGGCAAATCCCCGCCGTCCACATCGTCACCCGTCCCGCCCCGAACCGGTCCGATAACACGCCCCCCACCAGCACCAACACCACATTCGGCAAACTGTAGATCGCGTTCAACATCCCAATCTGCGTGTCACTGAACCCCCGCTGCGTCTGCAGCAGTTCCGCCACCGGCCCAATCGAATCGTAGACGTAATAATTCCCAAACAGCGCCGCCGAAACCAGCGCCAGGATCACCCACGCCACCCGCTCAATCGAAACCATCGCCCGAGTCTAGCACCCCGTTCGATATACTCCCCCAGACATGAAGCTGCTCTTCCTCGCCGTCCCCCTCCTCGCCCAGATCTCCCCGGAACTCCACCCCAACCAATCCGCCACCTTCCGCCTCCTCGCGCCCAAAGCCACAGAAGTCACTCTCTGGGCCGATTGGATGCCCAACGCCCAACCCCAGCCCCTCGCCAAAGATCCCAACGGCCTCTGGTCCCTCACCATCGGCCCCCTCGAGCCCGGCGGCCACCTCTACTGGTTCAACCTCGACGGCCAGCCCATCGCCGATCCCATCAACCCAGTCATCAAACTCCGCCAACGCACTTCCGCCAGCATCGTCGAAATCCCCGCCCCCACGCCCACTCCCTGGGATTTGAACGACGTCCCCCACGGCACCGTCATCACCGAATGGCGCTACTCCAAAATCCTCGGCCGCACCGAACGCGTCTTCCTCTATCTCCCCCCCGGTTACGAAGGCGGCTCCACCCGCTACCCCGCACTCTATCTCATCCACGGCAAAGGCGACATTCCCGATTCCTGGACCAACGCCGGCCGCGCCAACTTCATCCTCGATAACCTAATCGCCAACAACAAGGCCCGCCCAATGATCCTCGTCATGCCTGCCGGCCACGCCTCTCCTTACGACCCCGCCGACCCCACCCCGCCCGCCAACGCGCCCCTCTTCACCCAATACCTGACCAGCGAACTCATCCCCGCCCTCGAAGCCAAATACCGCATCGCCCCCGGCCCCCAGAACCGCGCCCTCGCCGGGTTCTCCATGGGCGGCGAACTTACCATCCACACCGCCGTCACCCACCCCAAACTCTTCTCCCGCCACGGCGTCTTCAGTGCC
>CANIFK010000400.1 GCA_947466555.1 Acidobacteriota bacterium
CGGTACATGGCTACGCCGTCGCCATCGCTATCGGCGTAGGTCATGGCCTTCGACCATGTGTAGGCGAGGCCGAGCGAGACGCCCTTGTTAAAGCGGCGGTTGGCGGTGGCCTGCAGCGAGTTGTAGTTCGACGTGCCGGCGAACTCGTTATAGGTGATACCGCCCCAGCCCGGGTAGGGCCGGAAGAAGTTGTCGTTCAACGGCGTCGACGGGTTTTGCGGATCCAGGTTCTGCGGAAGGAAGCGGGCGCCATAGGGCACCGTATTGATGTTGCGGCTCTGCTGCAAGTGGCGGCCGACGTTGCCGACGTAGGAGACGTTGACGACGGTGGCCCAACCCACATCCTGCTGAATGCCGAGGGTGAAGTTGTACATGGCCGGCGTGAGGGCCTTCCGTTCGAACGTCGACGTGCTGTTGGGGAAGAGGGTGCCGCTGGTGCCGAGATAGGAATCCAGGTTGCCGTAGAAGATCTGCGGCGTCACCTGGGTGGGCGGGTTCTGGCTGAAGCCGCGAACGCCGGGAGCGACGGTGTTATGGAACGTGCCGAAGCCGCCACGGACGGCGGTCTTGCCGTTGCCGAAGGGATCATAGGCGAAACCGAAGCGGACTTCGGGGAGGATGTGTTCCTGATCGCGGAGGCCGCGGGGATAACTGGAATCTGTTGCAGCGACAGCCCCGTTAAACACGTCCCCCGATCCTGGCACAACGGCGCCGATGAAGACGGCCGGAAGGATGGTGCCGGTCTTGGGATCAATGGCGCGGCGGCCTTGGGCGGTGCCGACCGGCAGATAGAGTGTGGGCACCTTCTTCGAATCGAAGCGGGACGGATCCCAAGCGGAGGCCAACTGGCGAGCGTGATACCACTGGTTGTACCAGACGAAACGCATGCCGTAATCGAGGGTCAGCTTGCGGCTCACTTTCCAGGTGTCCTGGGCGAAGAAGGCGGTAGTGGTTTTGCGCCCTTCGTTGCTGGGGCGCGACTGGCTTTCGGTGTAGTTGGTGAAGTAGCCGAGCAGGGCGTTGGAGTAGGCGTAGTTGGTATCGACGGGGTTGTTGACGTCGCGGCCGAAGTTGAAGTTGCCGCCGTAGTTGCCCTGTTCCCCTTCGTAGTTGCGGGTTCGTTCGTAGAAGTAGCCGCCCTTCAGGATGTGGCTGCCCATGGTGTAGGTCAGGTTGTCGCTGAAGTTAAAGACGGTGTCGGCGCCGCGGAGCGGGAAGCGGCCATCGTAGCTGACGCCGGCTGCGTTCGGCACGCCGCCGAAAGAGGTCTGGGGGATGATGCCAAGCCCGTTGTTGGCGGGGAAGAACTGGCCGAGCGTCGAGAGACCGCGTGGGCCGCGCTGCATCTTCTTCAGCTCTTCGTCGCTTTCTGCCGGGCCTTTCTCGACGCCGTGGCGCGCGCCGCCGGTGAACTCGTTCACCAGACGCGGGGACAGGATCTTGGCATAGTTGAGCACGATGCCGTTGTCGGTATAGGTGTAGTGCTGGCGGACGAGGCCCCAGTTGGACGACCCGGCGGCGACGGCGTAACCGAGGCTATCGGCGTACCACGTAGAGCCGCGCACGTTGATGGAATCGTTCTGAGTGGGCTTCAGGTCAATGCGGAAGAGGTGCTGATCGCGGGGCTGATCGATGGACTCCTGAAACTGGTAGTTGTAGTTGCCGCGGGTGAGATTTCGGTCCAGCGTGTTTGGCAGCGGGAAGATGTTCAACATGGCCTGCCCGTTGCGGCTGATGCGGGAGGCGGGGACGATGTTGTTGGGGAAGTTGGCGTTGGCGAGCGGATCGCGGATGTTGATGCGGGCCCCGTTTTGATCGAGCGTCTGCGAGTAGTCGCCGCGGCGTTCGAGGTCGGTAGGCGTCATGACCTGGCGGACGGCTTGCGGGTTTTTGACCCAGCTCTTTTCGAACGAGTAGAAGAAGAACACCTTGTCCTTGCTGTTCTTCCAGACCTTCTCCAGGGGGGCCGGGCCACCGAGGGTAGCGCCGATGGTGGAGTAGCGATAGATGGGGAGCGGAACGCCGGTGCGGTTATTGAAGAAGTTGTTGGCGTTCCAGGTTTCGTGGCGTTTGTACCAGTAGGCTGAGCCGTGATACTGCAGGCCGCCGGACTTGGTGACGATGTTGATGAACGAGGCGCCGTTGCGTCCGTACTCGGCCTGATAGTTGTTGAGCAACACCTTCACTTCGCCGATGGCATCCATGTTGATGGGGCTCGAAAATGTATTGGGGCTGCCGAGATCGTTGCCGGTGAGACCGTCGACCTGCAGGCTGTTCCAGTTGCTGCGCGCGCCGCCCATATTGGGCGTGCCGGTGCCGAAACTGCCGCCGAGGAATTCGGTGTCGACAGTTTGGGAAACACCGGGGAGGATGCGGAGCATCGAGACGACGTCGCGGCCACGGATGGAGATTTGTTCAAGTTGCTTGGAGCTGATGAGCGCGGAGTTTTCGGAGCTCGAAGTTTGTACCGAGACGCCTTGCGCGGCGACGGTGATGGACTCATTGACGCTGCCGACCTGGAGGGCGAGGGTACCGACGGAGAGGCGCTCGGCGGCGCTCAACTGGTTGCCGGTCTTGCGATACGGACGGAAGCCGGCCTGCTCGACTGCAATGGTGTATGCGCCGGGTTGGAGCGCCGGGAAGAGGAAATCGCCGACATCATTGGTGGGCGCCGTGCGTTCTTCGCCTGTGCGCTCACTGATGAGCCTGACACTCGCGTTGGCGATGGAATGGCCACTGGAATCGAGAACTGTACCGACAATGGAGCCGGAAATGGTTTGCGCATAGAGCGCACTGACGGCCGCGGCCATCAGGATAAGCACTTTCATAATTCACCCCTACGTCGAAATCAACTTGGGGCATTTTATAACAAGTTATACTCACTTCGAATGTTCTTTCGATTCCTCGTCCTTTTGCTCCCGGCAGCCACGTTGGCCGCGCAGCACAGCGATACGGCGCTGAAGAATCCGTTCCAATCCCCGGACGACCGCGCCCGCGGCGGGGCGTTTTTCCGTTCCCAATGCGCCAGTTGTCATGGCGTCGACGGGAAGGGCGGCGCGAGCGGGCCGAGCCTGGCCAGCGGGAATTTTCGCCACGCCTCGAACGACGAGGGACTGTTCCGTGTGATCACGAAAGGCGTGGCCGGGACGTCCATGCCCGGGTTCTCCATGAATGGCCGGGAGATCTGGCAGATCGTGGGTTTCATTCGCGGATTGAGCGCAGGCCGGGCCGGCGCGGCGAAGGGGAACGCGGCGGCGGGAGAACAGCTGTTCGCGGCAAACAAGTGCACCAACTGCCACTGGCTGAACGGCGGGGGCGCGGCGCGGGGGCTGGACCTGTCGGCCATTGGTACGCGGTTGTCAGCCGTGGAGTTGGCGCAGGCGCTGGTGGACCCGAGCGCGGAGGTGGCGCCGGAATATTGGATCTGGACGGCGACGATGAAGAACGGGCAGAAGCTGCGCGGATCACGATTGAACGAAGATACGTTCTCCTTGCAGATTCTCGATTCTGCGGGGAAACTGCGGTCTGTGTTGAAGGCGGACTTGCAGGAGCAGACGCTGGAACGGCGATCGGCGATGCCATCGTTTAAGGACAAATTGACGGCGCAGCAGGTGGACGATGTGGTGGCGTATTTGGCCACGTTGCAGGGAGCGGCGAAATGAAGTCCCTTTGGTTTCTGATCGGCATCGGCCTGTTGGCGCAGGACGCGAATTGGACCACCTATCACGGCAACTACTCGAGCACGCACCATAGCTCGCTGACGCAGATCACGCCGGCGAACGCGAAGAATCTGGAGCTGAAGTGGACGTTCCAGGCGCAGTCGCTGGAGAAGTTCGAGGTGACACCGCTCGTCGTCGATGGCGTCATGTACATCACGGAGGCGCCGAACACGATCGTCGCGCTGGACGCGGCGACCGGGCGCGAGTTCTGGATCTACGAGCACAAGAATCCGGACGTCACCTACCCCTGTTGCGGGAAGATCAACCGCGGTCTGGCGCTGCACAACAACACGCTCTACATGGGAACGCTGGACGGGAAATTGGTGGCCGTGGATGCGATTACCGGACAACTGCGCTGGGAGAAGGTGGTTGTCGATTACAAGCAAGGATTCGCGCTGACGCATGCTCCGTTGATCATCAAGGACAAAGTGCTGATTGGCACGGCGGGCGGCGAGTTGGGCATTCGCGGGTTTCTGGCGGCCTACGACGCGAAGACGGGCAAGGAGCTTTGGAAATTCAAAACCATTCCCGAACCGGGCGAGCCGGGAAGTGAAACGTGGGCCGGCGATTCCTGGAAGCATGGCGGCGGGCCGATCTGGCTGACGGGTTCTTATGACCCGGCGCTGAACCTGACCTACTGGGGCATCGGGAACGCGGGGCCGGATTGGAACGCCAAGGTGCGCCCTGGCGACAACCTGTACACGAGTTCGGTGATTGCGCTCGATGCCGATACGGGCAAGCTGAAATGGCACTTCCAGTTCACGCCGCACGACGAGTGGGACTGGGATGCGGTGCAGACGCCGGTCCTGGTGGATCGCGAATGGCGTGGGAAGCCTCGCAAGCTGATGCTTTGGGCGAACCGGAACGGGTTCTTCTATCTGATTGACCGGGTGACCGGCGAATTCCTGCAGGGGACCCCGTTTGTGAAGCTGGACTGGGCGAGCGGCTTGGATGACAAGGGCCGGCCGATGCGTGTGCCGGGGAAAGTACCGAGTCCACAGGGCACGGTGATTTTCCCAGGTGTACAGGGCGGCACGAACTGGTTCGCGCCTTCGTACAGCCCGAAAACGGACCTGTTCTATTTGAACGTTTGGGACGACTATTCGAGCATCTACTTTGCCTGGGACCAGGAGTATGAACTGGGCAAGTGGTATGCCGGTGGCGGCATCAAAGCCGAGGTCCAATCCACGCGACGGGACCGGCTGGCGCGGCGCGATCCGAAGTCCGGGTTTGGCGCGGTACGCGCGTTGAATCCCTCGACGGGCGCGAAGGTGTGGGAGTACAAGACCACCGACGTGAGCGACGGCGGCATTGTCACCACCGCGAGTAATCTGCTGTTCACAGGTAACCGAGAGGGCAACGTGTTCGCGCTGGATGCGACGAATGGGAAGCTGTTGTGGAACCTATATCTCGGCGGGCAGGTGGTGGCTTCGCCGGTGACCTATCTGGTAAATGGAAAACAGCGTGTGACCATTGCCGTTGGCCACACGCTGTACACGTTTGGACTGCGCGAGTAGCTAGTGGGCCTTCTTGGCCGCGACGGCGTTCGCGGCCAAGGTTTCCAACACCTTCAAGTCCACATCCTTCAGCTTCTTCACATACAGGCAGCCTTTGCCCGTGGTGTGCTTTCCGAGCTTGGCTAGTAACTCGTCGGCCCCGTCGGTTCCGGTGAAACCGTAGAGCGAATGAGCGGCCTTTCGCGGGGAGAAACCAACAACGGGCATGTCGCCTTCCCGGCCGGTGTCGTACTTGTAGTGATAGCTATCGAAGCCAATGATGGCGGTCCCCCACATCGCGGGTTTTTTGCCGGTCACCTTGCTAAGGAGCTTGACCAATACCTTCGCGTCTTCGCGTTTGCCTTCGTCCTCGATTGCATCGATGTAGGCGGCCACGCTA
>CANIFK010000401.1 GCA_947466555.1 Acidobacteriota bacterium
GATTTTCCGGAGCCCACCGCCTCCAATTCGCCTGACGCCATCTCAGACGCCCCCGAGAGCCGCGCGCCTGAAAAAGGAGGCCCCACAGCGAAAGCCCGCCAAAGAGCCCTGCCCTGCCCCAGATTCCCCTTGGTACCGTGACACCAGCAAACCCCGTAATCCAGGAATTTCCCTGAGCGCCCCGCGCCAAATCGCCCCGCGCCACACCAGATTCCCCTGGGAGCCGGGCTACCAGAAAACCCCGGAATCAAGGAATTCCCGGAGCCCGCCCTTTCCCAATCGCCGAGCCCCATCTCAGATTCCCCCAAGAGCCGCCCGCGCGAGAAACCCCGAAACTGAGGACCTCCCAAAGCGAAAACCCGCCAACCAGCTCTTCCCCGCCCCAGATTCCCCTTGGTACCGGGTAACCGGGAAACTCCGTATTTTAGGCTTTCCCCGAAGCGCACCCCCGCCAAATCGCAGAGCACCTTCCCCCATTTCACTCGGGAGCCGTGCTACCAGCAGACCCCGGAATCTAGGATTCCCCAGAGCCTGCCCCCACAAATCGCCGAGCACCACCCCAGATTCCCCCGGGTGCCTGGCTACCGGAAAACCCCGACTCACCAAGACGCTAAAATCAATCATGCGCCCCGCCCTGCTCCTCCTCGCCCTGGCCCTCGCCATCCCAGCCCAGGAGGTCAGCCAATCCGGCCTCCGCCTCAAAGCCGAGCGCCCCCTCATCGCCCAGGCCGAACGCGCCAAAAACGGCATGGTCGCCAGCACCCATGAACTCGCAAGCCAGGTCGGCGTCGACATCATGAAAAAGGGCGGCAACGCCGTCGACGCCGCCGTCGCCGTAGCCGTCGCGCTCGCCGTCGTCCACCCCGAAGCCGGCAACCTCGGCGGCGGCGGCTACATGCTCATCCGCATGGCCGACGGTCGCGCCACCGCCATCGACTACAAAGAAATGGCCCCCGCCGCCGCCAACCCGCAAATGTACAAAAACGCCGAAGAACAGCGCATAGGCTACAAAGCCTCCGCCGTCCCCGGCACCGTCGCCGGCCTCGCCCTCGCCCACCAGAAATTCGGCAAACTCAAATGGGCCGAAGTCCTCGAACCCGCCCGCCTCCTGGCCAAAAACGGCTTCCCCGCCTCCCAGCGCATGGAGATCATCCTCGCCCTCCAGGTCCCCATCATGAAGCGCTTCCCGGAGACCGCCAAAATCTTCCTCCACGGCGCCGAAACCCCATTACAACAAGGCGAAATCGTCAAACAGCCCGACCTCGCCGCCACCCTCCAGCGCCTCCAAAAGAACGGCGCCAAGGAGTTCTACGAGGGCCAAACCGCCCAGCTCATCGCCAAGGACATGGCCGCCAACAACGGCACCATCACCCTAGACGACCTCAAAGCCTACAAAGCCATCGAGCGCGAGCCCATCAAGGGCACCTACCGCGGCCACCCCATCCTCGCCATGGGCCCCAGCAGCTCCGGCGGCACCGCCGTCATCCAGATGCTCAACATCCTCGAAAACTTCGACCTCAAGCTCGGCGAAGAAGGCTCCGCCAAAGCCCGCCACCTCCACGTCGAAGCCGCCCGCCGCGCCTTCCGCGACCGCGCCGAATTCGCCGGCGACCCGGCTTTCTTCAACATCCCCACCGACAAGCTGACAACCAAAGAACACGCCAAAATCTGGGCAAAAGGGATAAGCCTCGACAAAGCCACACCCCTCCCCGCCAGCGCCCACGACGACGAATCGAACGACACCACCCACTTCTCCGTCATCGACGCCGCCGGCAACATCGTCTCCAACACCTACACCCTCAACGGCTTCTACGGCTCCCAGGTCATCGCCAAAGGCACCGGCGTGCTCCTCAACGACATCATGACCGGTTTCGGCACCAAAGGCCGCAACAAGATCGAAGCCCGCAAACGCCCCGTCTCCTCCATGTCCCCCGTCCTGGTCTTGAACCGCGATAACACCCCCTGGGTCGCCCTCGGCTCCCCCGGCTCCCAGACCATCCCCAACACCGTCCTCCAGGTCATCACCAACATGATCGACTTCAAAATGAGCCTCCGCGACGCCATCGATTACCCCCGCATCCACCACCAGGGCACGCCCGACCGCATCGACGCCGAACCCGCCGCCCTCGTCCTCGACGTCGCCGAGAAGCTCAAGGCCATGGGCCACAAGATCAACCCCGCCTTCCGCTCCCAGGGCGACGTCCACGCCGTCGCCGTCGAGCCCGGCACCAACATGCGCCTCGGCTGGTCCGACGGCCGTCGCGGCGGCCACGCCATCGGCTACTAACCCATGCGCATCGCCCTCGCCAACCTGGCCTTCCCCGCCAGCCCAGCCGACTCAATAACCAGCGCCCAAGCGGCCATCCGCGCCGCCGAAGCGGCGCAAGCCGAGGTGATCTGCTTCCCCGAATGCTACGTCCCCGGCTACCGCGCCGAAGGCAAAAACATCCCCCCGCCAGACATCACCTTTCTAGACGAAGCGCATCAAACCATCGCCAACACCGCATCAAACATCACCGTCATCCTCGGCACCGAGCGCTTCGTCAACGGCGCTCTCCGCCTCACGGCCCTGGTCATCAACGCCGAACCCAACACCTACCAGGACAAAATCCAACTCGACCCCTCCGAGGACGACACCTACTCCCCCGGCACCGAACGCCATCTCTTCCAACGAGGCGATCTGAAGTTCGGCATCGCCATCTGCCACGAAGGCTGGCGCTACCCGGAGACAGTCCGCTGGGCCGCCCGCCGAGGCGCCCACATCGTCTTCCACCCCCATTTTCACGAAGCCGAACCCGGCAGCTACCAACCGCAAATCTTCGCCGACCCCGCCAACACCTTCCACGAAAAAGCGGCCCTCTGCCGAGCGGCCGAGAACACTATCTACTTCGCCACTGTCAACAACGCCAGCCCCGGCTCACCCACAACGTCGGCAGTCATCAACCCCGACGGCACGCTCCTCTGCCACCAACCCTACGGCCAGCCCGGCATCCTCTACGCCGACATCGACCTCGCGAAAGCCACCGGCCTCCTCGCCCACCGTTGCAAATCGTGATGCGCCCCCCCTGCTAAACTAGCATCAAATGCGCACCACTCTGAACATCGAAGACGAAGCGCTCGCCAAACTCAAAAAGTACGCCGAAGAGCGCCACCTCTCGCTAGGCGAAGCCGCCTCGGACCTGATCCGTCGCGGCGCCGAAGCGCCGCCGAAGTTCAAGACAAAAGGCGGTTGGGCCATCTTTGACCTTCCACCGGGAGCGCCGACTCCCACCACCGAACTCGTCAAGCAGTATGAGGAAGAAGAGTACGAGGAAGAGTACCGGCGTGCGATGTCTCCTCGACGTTAATATCCTCGTCGCCCTGGCGATCCCGGAACACGCGGATCACCCGCGGGTCTATCGCTGGTTCCGCCGCGAGCCAGATCGCAAATGGGCCACCTGCGCCCACACCCAGGCCGGCTTTCTCCGCGTGGGCTGTCTCATGCTCGGCAACTCACGCGAGAACCTCCACCTGCTCTACGAAGGCCTCATTCACGACTGCCACAGCCCGCATCACGAATTCTGGTCAAGCGGCATCGACTTAACAGAAATCGACTCCGCGCTGAAGTCCCGCCTGATCGGCCCCAACCAAATCGCCGACCTCCAACTCCTACTCCTCGCCCACAAGCACCGCGGCCAACTCGTCACCCTCGACAAAGGCCTTCACGAATTAGCCCGCGGCACCAAATACGCCAACTCTCTCACCGTGCTCTAGAGCAAAATCCGGAACGTATACATCTTCCCAGCCGACGAAGCCGCATCGCTCGGGCTCACGGCCAGAATCCCATACTCGCCCGGTCCCAGCGGCGTCGGCAGCACAATCCGGAACTGCCCTTCCCCCACCTTCTCCACGCCGAACGCAATCGCGCCCTTCGCCAACCCACTCTTCTTATTCACCGGCCCCACGTTAAACGCCCGGTCCGTCTTCGTCGCCTTCATCGGCAACAGCACATACGAATTAATTGTCAACCCGCTCGGCGGCGCAATCACAATCTCCATCGGGTTCTGCAAAAAATTCCGGCTGCTCGCCCCCGTGATGGTCCCATTCAGATCCTTCTTCACAATCCCCGCGCTGGCAATATTCCGCATCGCCCCGCTCGTCTTCCACTCCACCTCTTCCTGGATCAACTCAAAATACTCCGCGCCCTTCTTGTAGAACAGCCCGTTCCCAGGAATCGTGGTCGACTTCTTCGCGCCCTCGGAGGCAGACGAAGCAGGAGCCGCCGCCACCGGCGTCTTCCCCTTATCGAGCATCGCCGCGATCAACTTCTCGCTCACCCCGGCTTCCTTCAACGCCACCAACTCGGTCGCGCCCAGCACATAAATCCCAGGCTGTTGACGAATGACGTTGACGATCAACTCCTCGCTCATCCCGGCCTTCACCAGCTTAATAATCCCCTCATTATTCAGGGTCTCCTGGCCAAACGAGAGCACCGCACCCAGCAGCAAAATCGATAAGAATCGCATAACTAATTATATAGAGCGCGGAGGGGATACAATCGTTTCTGCCCGCCTATGGATCTCAATCTCTCCCCTTCCGAACTCGGCTTCCGCGACGGCCTCCGCCAATGGCTTGCCGATAACCTGAGCCCCCACTGGCAAACCGATTTCGCCAAAATCGAAGGCAAACAGGCCCAATTCGAATACCTCCGCGCCTGGCAGCGCAAGGTCTACGACGGCGGCTGGGCTGGCATCGCCTGGCCCAAAGAGTTCGGCGGCCGCGGCGCGTCGATCATCGAACAGGTCATCTTCACCGAGGAGATGGCCCGCGCCGGCGCACCCAATCTGCCCGGCGTCCTCGGCCTCCAGCTCGTCGGCCCCACCACCATCACTCACGGCACCGAAGCCCAAAAGGAACAGTTCCTCCGCAAGATCCTCAGCGGCGAAGAGATCTGGTGCCAGGGCTTCTCCGAACCCAACGCGGGCTCCGATCTCGCCGCACTCCGCACCACCGCCACCCTCGATGGCGACCACTTCATCGTCAACGGCCAGAAGGTTTGGACCAGCTACGGCTGGGCCGCCGATTGGTGCGAACTCGTCGTCCGCACCGACCCCAACGCCCCCAAACACAAAGGCCTCACCGTCCTCCTGGTCGACATGAAGTCCCCCGGCGTCGACGTCCGCCCGCTCCGCCAAATGACCGGCGAAACCGAGTTCAACGAGCTCTTTTTCACCGACGTCCGCGTCCCCGTCGAGAACGTCCTCGGCAAAGTCAACGACGGCTGGAACGTCGCCATCGGCACCCTCATGCACGAACGCGCCACCCTCGGCGCAGGCATCCAAATCGTCATCCGCCGCAGCTTCGAACGCATCGTCGAACTCGCCAAATCCCTCGGCAAATTCGCCGACCCCATCACCCGCCAGAAGCTGGCCCAGTGCTATGCCGACATCGAAGTGATGCGTCTGAACCAGATGCGGGCTTACTCCAAAATGGCCAACGGCGGCACGCCCGGCCCCGAAGGCTCCATCCAGAAAATCTTCTGGAGCGAGCTCAACCAGCGCTTCCAACAAATCGCCCAGGAAATCATGGGCCCCTACGGCCAGCTCACC
>CANIFK010000402.1 GCA_947466555.1 Acidobacteriota bacterium
CACTTCACGCTCGATCCCGAAGCTGAACTGTTGCGCGTAGCCGTTCACGTAATCCGGTGCCGGGCGGAACAGCACCGTCAACGGGGGGCGCGGTCCCGTCTGGCTGACGTTGATGCCGAACTGCGTCAGGTTGGCCGCGGTGATCGGACGTTGCGGCGTGGGAATGCCGATCACGCCCTGCGCCCGCAAAGTGGAGAAAATGTTGATCGGCCCGTTCGGCGCCGTCGGCGCGGAAGCGTTCAATACGCTCAGCACTTGTGCGATCTGCCGCTTGCCATCGATCTCGTTCAGCGCCTGCACTACATAATCGATCTGGAAATCAATCGGCGCATAAAACACGCCATAACCGCCGCGAATCGTCGTCTTCCGGTCCTTGCCCGGCGCCCAGGAGAAGCCCAGACGCGGCGCGAAATTGTTGGTGTCTGTCGGCAGCGGCAGTTTCCGGTTATCCCTCTCGTAGCGGATGCCGTAATTGAGCGTCAGGCCACTGACCGGCGTCCAGGTATCCTGCGCATAAATCGCATACAACGGAAATGTGCCGCGCACAATCGGGTCTCCGAACCCCTGCTGGTAGCTCTGCGCCAGGCCCAGATTAAACGCCTGCAGTGAGTTAATGCTGGTGCTGGCAAGAGCAGCATTCACAAGCGATCCCGGCAGCGCGCCAAACGTGAATCGGCCCGCCATGAATGTCGCCGAATCCTGCGTCACGTTGCGGATCAGCACGTTGCCGCCGAATTTCCACGCGTGCTTCCCGCGAAACAGGCTGACGTTGTCGGCAATCTCGTTGCGGCGCGAAAGCGTGGTCGACGGCAGGTACCGGTCCCGGTTGAAACTGCCGAAGCCGGCGATGTCGAGCGACGGCCCGTGCGGGTCCGTACTGGCCGTGTTCAGCACGTAGTGGTTGAACTGTGCGCGGAATTCGTTCACCGCGGATGGCGAAAAGGAATGCAGATAGTTGAGCAATACGGTGTGATCCCGGAACGACTGGATGTATCCGCGCGATTGCCCCACCAGCGCGCCCACGCCTTCGTTGGAATCGTAGATGTTCGTCGCGTTGTAGCGGAAGCTCACCGCGTTCGCGTCGCTGAATCGATGGTCGATGCGAAACAGCCCCTTGTGATCGTCCGTCTGAAACGGAAAGATCCCGCTGTTCTTCCGGAACATCTCCTGCACCGCTGGCGGCGTCGACAGCACACCCCGCAACTGTGCCGCGGCCGCTGCCGGCAACCGCTGCAAAATCGCCTCCTGCTCGCGCGTCGGCCCGAAAATCGAAAGGTCCGTCAGCACCGGCACCGTCCGGTTCTCCCGCCGCCGCAGCCGTTCGTAGCTCAGGAAATAGAACGTCTTGTCCTTGGCGATCGGTCCGCCGATCGTTCCTCCGAACTGTTGTCGGTTGGAGTCAGGTTTCACGCGCCGCAAAACCGTCCCCTCCAGATTTACTGCGAACGGATCGGTGGCGTCCAATGACTGATGCCGGAAGAACGCGAACGCCGACCCATGCAGTTGATTGGACCCCGAGCGCGTGACGATGTTGATCACTCCACCGCGCGCCGAGCCATGCTCGGCCGAATAGTTAGAGCGGTTTACCTGGAACTCCTGCACCGCCTCCTGGCTTACTGTCGGACGCACGCCGCCGCCCGGGTCGTTCGCCTCGCCGCCATCTACGTTCACGCTGTTCCCGCGCCCGTTGGAACCATAAAAGGACAGCCCCGAATCCGGCGTCTGCTTCACGCGAAAGCTGTTGGAATCGGCCAGCGCTTTGGAGTCGGCCACCCCCGGCGCCAGCAACGAAAACGTCAGATAATCGCGCCGGTTAATCGGCAGGTTTCGCACCGAATCCTGCGTCAGCGTGTTCGACTGCTGCGTGCGTTGCGACTCGATCAGCGGCACCTCCGCCGTCACATTTAACTCCAGTTGCGACGCGGCCACGTCGAGATGAATATCGAGCGTCGCCTCCTGGCCCACCGTCAGTGCCAGCCCCTCCCGCTTCCACGCCGCGAAGCCGTCCTTACTCGCCTCCACCTGATACGTACCCGGCACAACAAAGGGCAGCAAATACGCCCCGTCGGCCCCTGTTACCGTCTCAAATTTCGCATTCGTCGCGCTATTCGTCAGCGTCACGCGGGCTTGCGCAACGCGCGCCTCGCTCGCGTCCTGAACAACGCCCCGCACGCCGGCGGAAGTTTTCGATTGCGCTAGCGCGACGATCGAAAGCAGGGGAAGGAGTAGCCACTTCGCGGGCACAGGCATGGGAACCTCCTACATAGGCTGACAGGGCAGCTGGAGCCGGGCGATGCAGCCACGCGCCTCCAGTCGGTTGGTGAGGGACAGTGCGCCGCCGTGCGCTTCCACGATCTGGCGGCACAATACGAGCCCGATACCTGATCCGCCGGGCTTTGTCGTAAAAAAGGGCACAAATAAATTCGCGGTAGCGGCCAACCCCGGTCCATCGTCCACGATGTCCACGATCAACTGCCACCGTTCGAAGCGCCATCTTATAACAATCCGCCCCCCATCGGTATCGTTCGCATCGGCGGCATTTCGTAACAAATTGATCAGCACCTGCTCCAGTTGGTCGCGGTCGGCCTGCAGTGTCAACTCGGGCCCGGCTTCAATCACCACCGGCACTCGCGTCTCCAGTCGGGCTCCCCGCTGTAGCCAATCGGCCACCCGCACCGGAGCCAACGTCGGTCGTGGCAACCGCGCCAGCTTCGCGTATGCCCCCAGGAACCGCGCCAGCGACTCCGCCCGCCCCCCAATGATATTCAGCCCCCGCGTCATGTCCTCGTGCCAATCCTCCGGCAACGGGTCCTTCTTCAAGATCGTCTCCAGCGACCCGGCAATCGATTTAATCGGCGTCAGTGAGTTGTTCAACTCATGCCCAAGCACCCGCACAATCCGCTGCCACGCCTGCAACTCCTCTTCCCGCAACGGCCGCGTCAGGTCCGTAATCACCAGCAACTGGTGCGGTAATCCGCCCTCTCGGAACGATGTGCGCGCAATGCCCCAGCGCCCGAAGCCCCCGGGAAACGCCCGTTGCACCGTGGTCGATTCCTCCCCGTCCAGAAACGTGTTCAACTCCAATTCCGCCGCCGGTAAATCAATCGCCCGCTCCGCCGGCAACGCCAACAGCCGCTCCGCCGCCCGGTTCAACAGCTTCAATTTCCGCCCCTCATCGAACGCGAAAATCGCAACGTCGATCTCTTCCATCACCTTCCGCAACAGCGTCGTCGCCTCCATCGCCCCCAGCCGCTGCGCCCGCAGCGTCGACCCCATCGCGTTCACCTGCTGCATCACATCCGACAGCGCATCGTCCCCCGTCCCGCCCCGCGCCCGGATCGAGTAATCACCCTCCCGCATCGCCTCCAGCAAATTGGCGATCGTCCGCAACGGGCTCGCCACCCGCTCCCTCACCGCCGCCGCGAACCCGAGCCACGACCCGCCCAGCACCAGCCCCATCGTCCACAAAACCTTCGGCGGATAATCCCCCGTCCACAACACATAAACCGCAAAAACGATGGCGGGAAATCCCGCGGCCAGGGCCAGCAGTTGCGCATACCGCTCGTGCGAAATCCGCTCCCGGGGTTCCATCCTACAAGCCGTACCGCTCCAGCCGCCGGTACAGCGCGCTGCGGCTCAACCCCAATACCCGCGCGGCGTGGCTGACATTTCCATCGTTCTTCGCCAGCGCCTTCTTGATCAGGAACTGCTCCACTTCCTCCAGGCTCATGTCCTCCAGCCGGCCCGACGATTCCCGGTTTGCCCGCAGCGCCAAGTCCACCGCCCGGATCTGGTCCCCCTGCGCCAGCAGCACCGCCCGCTCAATCACGTGATTCAACTCCCGCACGTTCCCCTGCCACCCGTTCTCCAGCAGCAGCCGCATCGCCGACGTATCGAACCCGTTCAAATTCTTCCGGTACCGACGCGCGTGCGAAGCCAGAAAATAGCTCGCCAGATGTGGAATATCTTCCTTCCGCTCCCGCAGCGGCGGCAGGTGAATCTCAATCGTGTTCAGCCGGAACAGCAGGTCCTGCCGGAACCGGTTCTCCCGTACCTCCACATCCAGGTTTGCGTTCGTCGCGCTGATAATTCGCACATCCACGCGCTTGGTCTTCGACGACCCCACCCGCTCCATCTCTCCGATCTCCAACACCCGCAGCAGTTTCGTCTGCAGGCTTATCGGCACGTTCGCGATCTCGTCCAGAAACAGCGTCCCCGAATCGGCCAGTTCAAACCGCCCCACCCGGTCCAGCTTCGCGTCCGTGAATGCGCCCTTCACATGCCCGAACAGTTCGCTCTCAAATACGCCCTCGGCCAGTCCGCCCGCATTCACCGTAATCATCGGCTTGTCGCGCCGCAATGACAGCGCATGCAGAGTCCGCGCCACCACCTCTTTGCCCGTCCCCGGCTCGCCCGTCACCAGCACGTTCGCGTCCGACGGCCCCACCCGCGAAATCATATCCAGCACCGGCTGCATCGCCGCGCACTCGGCAATCATCGTCGGCCGCCCGTCGCTGTTGAACAGCCGGTTCTCCGCCTCCAGCCGCGCGCTCTTCCGCAGTGCCTCGGCCAGCTCAATTTGCGTCCGCACAATCGCCAGCAACCGCGCGTTTTCCCACGGTTTCTGCACGAAATCCCGCGCCCCGTGCCGCATCGCCTCCACCGCCAACTCCACCGATCCCCACGCCGTCATCACCACCACCGGCAGCGACGGATCGATCCCCGCCAACTGCGCCAACAGGTCCAACCCCTCCTGCCCGCTCGTCGTGTCGCGCGTGTAGTTCAGGTCCATCAACAGACAGTCGAACTCGCGAATCCCCAGCGCCGCCACCACAGCGGCCGGTGAAGAGGCTGTCTCAATCTGATACCCCTCGCCCTTTAACAGGAAGCGGAGCGCCTCCAATACATCGGGCTGGTCATCGGCAACAAGGATACGGGTTTGCTTGGTTGGCTTATTCACGGCGGAGTCAGCTGCAAACGCTGCAAGCTGACTTCCATTGTGCATGCTGTTTGCAGCATTGGACAAAAGCCCGTCGCGGCCCAGCGAAAAGTGTCCGGTTCCGGGACAACTGTCGCGGAACCGCACACATTACTTCGCCCGGCGAATATAAATCGTCCCGTTCATGCTCCGCATCGAGATCTCCGGCCCGCCGCCATTCAACTGCGCGCTCACAATCCGCTCCAGATTCAACTTGTATTTCGGCCCGTTCTCCCGCTTCGATTCCGTCCGGCTCACGTTCGACGTCACCGCCAGATCAAAGTCGCTATAGGTATCCCCGCGCTGATTGTTGATCTTCAACTCCGCCTTCGCCGACGCCGGCAACGTCACGTCAATCCGCCCGTTCATCGTGCTGAACGACATCGGTTTCCCAGCCGGCATGCTCTTCATATTCACCGTCAGCCGCCCGTTCAACGAATGCGCCACCACCGGTCCCGACGCGTCCATAATCACAATCGCCCCATTCACCGTATCGGCGTTAATCTCGCCCTCCACCCCCTCCACGCGCAACTCCTTCGCGTTCACCGAACGGATATGCACCGAACTCTTCTCCGGCACCAGCACCA
>CANIFK010000403.1 GCA_947466555.1 Acidobacteriota bacterium
CGCAGGGCGCGCAGGAGGAAGCGGCGAAATACTTGAAGGAACCGTACAAGCGCCAGCGGACGGGTTCCAATTAGCCGATTGGTTCTATGGGTGGCGTGGATTGCGGCGGGGTACGCCGGAATCTGCGCCATTCTCTTTTTTGCGCAGCGATCTTTGCTCTATTTTCCGCAAGGGCGCGGGGATGGGAGCGGGGAGTTGTTGCGTTTACTGGGGGACGTTCTGGTTTCGACGCGGGAAATGGCCGGGCCGGAAGCGGTGGTCTACTTTGGCGGGAATGCGGAAGATGTGTCGTTGAACCTACCGGATTTTCGCGCCGCGTTTCCTGGGCATTCACTGTTCCTGATGCACTACCGGGGATATGGCGGGAGTGCGGGGGAGCCTTCGGAAGAAGGGCTGTTCGCGGATGGCGTGGCGCTGTTGGACCGGGTGGTGGCAGCACACCCGAACGTGACGTTGATCGGCCGAAGCTTGGGCAGCGGCATTGCGGTGCGGTTGGCGGCGGTGCGACCAGTTTCACAATTGGTCCTGGTAACGCCGTACGACAGTATTCTGGGGATCGCACAGCAGCAGTTCGCGCTGTTTCCAGTGCGGTGGCTGCTGCGGGACAAGTATGAGTCGTGGCGCTATGCGCCATTAGTGTCGGCGCCGGTGCTGCTGCTGGCGGCCGAACACGACGAAGTGATCCCGCGAGCGAGTACGGAGTTGCTTCGGACGCGCTTCCAGCAAGGGAACCTGCGCTACGCGGTGATTCCGAACACCGGGCACAACACGATTTCCCAGAACCAGGCGTACTGGGAATTCCTGCGGCCGGATTAGCTGGCGGTTACTGCTTGCTGCTGGCGGAGGCGGATTCGGCCACGCCGGCCGGCCGCAACTGCGCTTCTTCCAAGGCCTTGGCTTGTTGGAAGGTGTACATCATGCGGTGGATTACGGTGAGGTTCGAGATCACAGCGATGACGAAGAGCACGGGGGCCATGCGGTCGAACAGGGCGCCGATGATGAGCAGGACCACCCGTTCGGGCCGTTCGGCAAAGCCGACCTTGCACGTGGGGATGAGGTTCTCCGCGCGGGAACGGGCGTAGCTAACCATGACCGATCCGGTCATGACGACGGCCGTTAGGACAACGTAGAAGAACCGGTCGATGTTGGCGTAATAAACAAGCAGGCCCATGAGCAGGCCCAGATCGGAATACCGGTCGAGAACCGAATCGAAGAAGGCGCCGAAGCGGGTGACTTGATTGGTGTGGCGCGCGACGCGGCCGTCAACCATGTCGAACAGGCCGGCGCCGATGATCACGAGCCCGGCGGGAAAGAACTCTCCCCGGGACAACTGCACCGCCGCGAAGACATTGATCAGCAGCCCGATCAACGTCAGCACATTGGGGTGGATGCGGGACAACGCGAGCCCCCGCACGATAAGGAGGATGATTTGATTACAGCCTTCTCCGATGGCTCGAGTGATCGTCATGCCTGCTTTATTCCAATACGTCGCCGTGAATCGTGGTGAGCCGGACGATCTCAAACTGCAGCGTCACTCCGGGAGCAACAATCCGCACTTCGTCTCCAGCCCGTTTGTTCAAGAGGCCGCGACCGATGGGAGAGCTGGTGGAAATCAGGCCGTTCTTGACGTCGGATTCCTCGCTCGCCACCAGACGATAGGTCATCTCTTCGGTCTTGGCGATGTCATAGACAACGACCGTAGAACCGAAGCCGACCCGGTCGCGCGGGACCTTCTGCAAATCGATCATCGACAGTTCCGCCAACCGCTTGCGCAGCTGCCCGAGCCTGGCGTTGACGAGTCCCTGCCGCTCTTTCGCGGCATGGTATTCAGCGTTCTCGCTTAAGTCGCCGAGTTCCCGGGCGCGAAGGATCTCCTTCGGCAACTCGGAGCGGAACTCGTGTTCCAAAGTTGCGATTTCTTCCTGCAACTTTTTCATTAAATCTTGCATGACTGGCTTGACCGCTTTCCAACCAAGTATAGCAGCGAGGCTTACCGCGATTGAATGGAAACTTCCCGGATGGCGGCGCCGGCTTCGATGCGGAAGCGGTTACGCTGGCCGGCGGCGGAGCCGATGCGGAGGCGAACCTGCCAGTAGCCGGGGTAGAGTTCGTCGACCGAGGTGGCGCTGATGAAATCGCCGCCGCCTTCGAGCACGGTGACCTTCGGCGCTTCGAAGGGCGTGGCGGCGCCGATGACATCGGTGATCAACACATTCAGGGTAACGTTCGCCCCAGCTGTCGCGGTTACGGGCGCCGACGGAATCACCGAGGCATAGGCTGGCTTGCCGGACGGCACACCGTACCAGTAGGCCATTCGTTGCGGCCGATCGGTCTCGTCGGCATCGACGGGGCGGAAGAGGAGGAAGCCCTGGTTTTCGCCGACCGGCAGATCGCCTGAGAGACGGACTTGCAGGGTAATGGCGTCACCAGCGCCGAGGGAAAATTCGGCAGGCTCGACGGTGGCCTTCACGTCATCGCCGGAATCGATCTCCACTTTCCAGGTGCCGGTGTTAGGAGTGACATTTTGAATGCGGATAGGACGGGTGACGTCCATCCGCTGGCCGCCCATGCCGAAACTGACCGAGACCGGTTCCATGGCGAGACGGCCACGCAGCGCCGCCTGGACATCGAGGCGGCCAGCGCCGCCGACCTGCACCGGGAAGGGTCGAGGCTCGTTGCCCGGGAACGGCTGGGCGTTGTTGACGAGCAGGGAGCGGTACTGGGGGTTGGTGAGGCCGGGCCGGCCGGCCTTGAGAACAGCATAGGCGCCGGCGACCAGCGGGGAGGCGAAGCTGGTCCCATATTGGGCAGCGTAGCCGCTGGCGTCAAAGATCTCGCCATTGGGATTGTTTCGCTGCGCGGCAGTGAGGAGCTCCTCGCCGATCGCCAGGACGTCGGGGCGGATGCTGCCATCGGCACCAGGGCCGCGGGAGGAGAAGTCGGAGGCGCCGTTGGCGTCGATGATAAAGGGCAGCGTATCGCCGAAAGCGATTTCGGCGGTCGATTCGGCATCGGCGAGTATGGCCTTGATGGCGACGCCGTCCTTGTTGGAGATCATGACCGCGGGTAGTTGAGCAGTACCGGTGGCCATGCCGCTCGCATTGGGCGACGTGGTGTGGGTATAGACAATCGCGGCGACGGCGCCCGCATTCTCGGCGACCTTCAGTTTCACCTCAAAGGTACAGTCACCGCGAAGGATGAGCGCGATGGATCCGGACAGGGAACCCGGCGGCAGAACAGTGCAGGCCAGACCGGTCGAATCCAACGGCGCGACGTCCTTCAGCGGAGCGCTGAGCGGAACCTCCGGGGCGGGCCCGTCACCAGGGACGGCGTATATGGAAGCGCCACCATTTACGCGGACGCCGGAGGCAAAGATGCGGTCGGTCCAGGCTGCGCCGACGGCGATGCCGTTGGGACCGACGGTCGGTGTAGAACCGGAAAGGCGGGCGGGGCCGGAGTTGCCGTTGGACTTGATAACGGCAACGCCAAGAGAAGCAGCCCGGGCGATGGCGGGGCTCAAAGGATCCAGCTCCGGCCGAATCTGCGGTAGGAACCCCCAACTGATGTTGATGACATCCATACCGTCGGCAGCGGCGTCATCGATCGCTTTCGTGGCAATGGCGGTATTGGAAGACCCCCCATCGGGGCCGACGAACATCTTATACACGCCGAGTTGTGCCGCCGGAGCAACACCTTGAATCTCCGCCTTGGGACTCTTCACGCGGACACCGGCAGCGGCCATCGCGACACCGGTGCCGTGGCCTGAGTTGTCGAGTGCCGTTTCCGCAAACCCGGCCATCTGCTCGTAGGTCCGATAAACGATCACCTTGCCGTTCAGCCGGCTGCGAATGTCCTCGTTGGTGGCGCGCGGGTAGGAATCGGGCGCAGTGAGTGCGTCGGTCTTGAAACCCGGATGCGTAAGATCGAGACCGGAATCGAGAATGCCGATCTTCATCCCGGCGCCGGCCCGGTCCACGCCGCCGACGGTCTCCCAGGCCTTGGCGGCCTGAATGAGGCCAACGGCGCGATCCAGTTCCGGGTGGATTTCATACACTGGCCAAACGCGCCGGACGCCAGGAACCGCGGCGAGCGCGGCTTCGCCCGCCGAGGAGCGGACGATCAGCGAGTTCATGACGACTTCGGTAAAATCCTTCACCTCGACGCGAGCGCCGAAACGCGACGCCAGCGCCGCACGCGCGGCGGCGTGCGACTGGCGAACCTGACGGGCGCCGCGGGTGCGGCCGGCCGTGGGCTGGGTCAACTCAACAATGAACCAGTCCGGTACGACCTGTGCCGACAACACACCGGCCAGCAAGACGAGCGAAATTTTCCCGAAGCGCATTCCTCTGATTGTCCCCTATTGCACGGCGAGAGAAGCGGTCTTGGATGTTACACCGCCACTCCGAATAACCAGCGGTTGGATGCCGGTGGGAGCATCGGCGGGCACGATGGCGTTGAGCTGATAGAGCCCGACAAAGCCCGGTGCCAGTCCGCAGAAGAGAACCTGCGCCGGGCGGCCGCCGATCGTGATTTCGGGTGCCGTGCGGCAGTTCGAGAGCGTCTGCGTGCTGGCCGGTTCACCGGACGCGGGACGGTTGTCGACCGGGCCGATGCCGTTGGCGTAGATCTGCACGGCGGCGCCGCGGCGAACGGCGTTGGCGGCGGTGACAAGGCCGAAGTTCTGATCGAGCGCGGCGGTGAGCAGGCGCCCGCTGCCCGGGTCGGTGTACTCAAAGACGGACGGCGAAAAGTCGTTCAACGCGACACGGAAGATCGCTGAAGAGAAGTCGCCAATGCTGACTTTCATATCCACCGAGGGCACGCCGGCCAGTTCCCACGGCACCTGCACATTGATCTGGCCCGGGCTGACGAAATGAATCCGGCCGGGATAGCTTAACTGACGGCCGGGCACGTCGAAGCCGACGCTGACACCGGCGAGCGAGACGGGCAGGTAGGTGGTAGTGTAGATGCGCGTGGTGTCAGCGAGTGCGGCGCCGAAGATGGAGATGTAGGAGCCCGGCGCTACGCCGTTGCCCAGTTCGCCGCTGGCGGCGTTGACGACCCCGCCGGTCTGCACGGCCGGTTGCTGGATGGCGCGGCCCACCCACTGCAACTTGAGGCCAGCGCCTTCGACACTGAATATCTGCTCCCCGAGCGTCGGCCCGGCATAGACGACGGCGTCGGCGATGCCGAGCGAATCCGTCTTTTCAAGCGCCGTATCGATCCGGCCGCCGCCGCTTTCGGCGCGGAACCGGACCGTCACGCCGGAGGCCGGCACGCCCTGCTTATCGACGAATTTCACGTTGAGCCGGTTGACGCGACCGTTGGCGAGCGCGACGAATCCGGTGCCGGTGAGCGGCATCGCATTGAAGGCCGTGTTGTTGCCGATCAGATAGGCGTAAGGGACGCGGAGCTGCGTCGCGCCGCCATCGACGACCACTGCGCCTTCGTACCAATTCGCCGTGGGCAGAGAGCCGCTGACGGTGAGCGTGACGGTGGCCACCTGATTGACGCCGACCGTCGC
>CANIFK010000404.1 GCA_947466555.1 Acidobacteriota bacterium
GAAGACGATGTAGGTGCCGGAGGGGGCGCCGGCGATGACCTGGTAGACGAGAAAGGGGCGATCGATGTTGAGGCTGTCCAGGCTGGCTCGGCGGGCGTTGAGGAGTTCGGCGAATTCCGATTCCGAGCCGAGCCCGGCGCGGTAGTAGGAGACCTGGAAGTAGCGGGCTTTGCGGAGGGCGAGGATGGCTTCGTCTGGGCGGTAGGACCAGTTTTGGCGGTGAAGGGCGAGGAGGGTGCGGGCGTCTGGTTTGGGGGCGCGGGGTTGGGCGGCGTCGAAGTCTTCGAGGGATTGGAAGGAATTATGGGTTTCGAGGGTCCATGATTCCGATTGGCCGGTGATGGCGGACATGGCGAATAGGAATATGCCGGCGGAGGGGGCGGCGGCGAGTTGAGGCGGTTCGGGGGTAGGGAATTGGAGGAGGCGGATGAGAGGCGGGGGAAGGGTGAGGGTTTGGGCGGCCAGGGGGAGGAGGAGCGAGAGGAGGAGAGTGAGTTTCATGTGTTGGCCCTTGTTGGTTAGACGTATGCGGAGCGTGGAGCGTGGAGAGTTTGTTTGGGAGATGAAAAATGCCGGGACGTTTTTTCGTATTGGGGGCAGGAGCGTTTTATGACTTATATGGGATTTACGAAGTTATGCGTAGTGGCCTTGATGGCGGGCCGGCTGTTTGCTGCGGAGGCGCCGTGCATGACGCCGCCGGCGGGGATGACGAATTGGTGGTCCGGGGATGGAAACGCCAATGATTTGGTGGGCTCGGCGCAGGGGACGGCGCACGGGGCGGTGACGTTCGGGCCGGGGCGTGTGGGTTCCGGATTTACGTTTAACGGCGCGGGGAGCGTGGACTTTGGGACCACGGCGGGGAACTTCGGGGTTGCTGATTTTACCGTTAGTTTTTGGATGAAGACGACGGCGACGGCGGGGACGGGGACGGCGCTGGTGGAGAAGCGGGCGGCGTGCGCGTTTTCGGATTTCTGGAGTTTCCGGATGGTGGGATCGGCGAATCCGTCGGCGGTGACGCGGCTGGGGCAGGTGGTGGTGGAGTTGGACAATACGTCGGACCCGGGCGGGTCGGGGTATGCGTTGTTGTATTCGCAGGTGCCGGTAAACGACGGGGCGTATCATCACGTGGCGTTGACGCGGGCGGGGAAGACGGCGAAGTTGTATGTGGACGGCGTGTTGCGGGATACGCAGACGACGGCGAATGTGTTGCGGCTGACGAACGGGGCGCCGTTGCAGATTGGGGCGAGCGTTTGCACGAATTTCGATGGGACGTTGCCGTTGGTGGGGCAGTTGGACGAGGTGGAGTTATTCAGCCGGGCGCTGACGGTGGCGGAGATTCAGAAGTTCTGGACGTTGCCGTTGGGGCAGTGCCTGGGTGTGGAGATTGACATTCAGCCGGGGCGGTGTTTGGAAGGCGATGACGATGGGTTTGAGCGGGAGGGTGTGGTTCCGGTGGTGATTTATGGGGCGGCGTTGGTGCCGGTGGCGCAGGTGGACCTGTTCAGTTTGACGCTGGGCGGGAGTCCGGTGAAGAGTTGCCGCGTGTCGAATGAGAAGAAGTATTCGTGCCAGGGGGGCAAGCCGGCGAACGCGGATGGGTATCCGGACTTGTTCTGCCAGTTCTACACGCATGACGCCAAGACGGGGGAGGGCCACTTGATGTATGTAAAGGGGCTGCTGCAGACACCTGGCGGGGTGCGCGGGATCAGTGGTGTGGACCGGTTGCGGAAGGAGGAGTAGGGCGGGAGCTGGGGTTGAAAGAGTGGGTGGGCTGGTAATCGGAGGGATGCCAGCGCACCCCTTTATCGAAAGCGATTTCGATGTGGAAGCCGGAGGGGGATTCGGTGGAACGGCGGGCTTTGCCGCGGTAGCCGCAGGGGGAGAGCCGTATGGGGTTTGTGTTGTGGGGCGGGTTGTCGGTATCGAGGAGAAGGAGAGCGCCGGAGGGTTGAATCTCTTCGAGAATGGCGGGGGAGCGACGGGGGACTCCACGGTCGTCGGACCATTCCACTTGGACGATATCAGCACAGAGCAGGAGAGTCTTGGGTCGTTGTCTCACAAATATCTATATCGGTGAGGCGGCGGTTCTTCCTAGTCAAAATGCTGAAAGAAGAAGCCTTATGCTATTCGGGCGGTGGGGGATAGAGGGATTGGTAAGATGAGATGTGAGCCAGGAAGCCGACGTCGCCGCGGTGTACGGCGAGTTACATAAGATTGCGGTGATCCATCTGAGCCGGGGCGGGAAGCAGCCGAGTTTGCAGGCGACGCAATTGGTGCACGAGGCGTGGCTGCGGCTGGCGGGGCATGGGTGGAAGAGCCGGACCCATTTTCTGGCGCTGGCATCGCGGACGATGCGGATGGTGTTGATTGATGCGGTGCGGGCGCGGATGGCGCAGAAGCGGGATGGGGAGTGGGAGCGATTGGAGTGGACGCCGGGGGTGGAGATGGCGGGGGCGGGTGTTTCGGTGCCGGTGGAGCAGGTGATCGAGATTGACCGGGCACTGGACGAGCTGGCGTTGAAGGATGAGCGGAAGGCGCGGGTGGTGGAGATGCGGTTTTTCGGGGGGCTGGAGTTTCCGGAGATTGCCGAGGCGTTGGAGATCTCGTTGTCGACGGCGAAGCGGGATTGGGAGTTTTCGCGGGCGTGGTTGTTTGGGCGGTTGGCGGGGAAGTAGGCGGGACTATTTACAGAGGGCGCGGGCTTTGGCGATTTCCTTGTCGGCGGCGGGGTGGATGCCCTTGACGGTTGGTTGATCGAAACGGATAAGATCGGCGACGATGGCGCAGGCGCGGGGTTTGTTGTTGACGGCGGTGTAGGCGAGGGCGAGGTCGAGGTGGGCGTAGACCATTTCGCGGTTGGCGCCGACGTTGTTGGGATCCTTCTCATGGATCTGGCGGGTTGATTTGAGGGATTCTTCGCCGAGGCGGATGGCTTCGGGGTACTGTTTGGCTTCGCGGAGAGCGTCGGCAAGGCGTTCCTTGCCGGAGGCAACGCGCAAGGCGGCGATGACGCTGGAGGGGTCCTCGGCAGCGATCTCTTGGCGCACGGCGAGGGCACGGCGAAGGAGGGCGACGGATTGGTCGATGCGACCGGCGCGGCGTTCGGAGAGGGAGTAGAGAACGGCGTCGCTGGCGATGTTGGGCCGGGCGCCGCGGGGATCTTTCAGATAGCGGAGTTCATCGAGGCGGAGAGCTTCTTTGGCGTAGATGCCGGCGTTGGGGTAGTCTTTTTGGCGGCCATAGGAACTGCCGAGCCACTGGTTGGCTTCGGCGAGGCGTTGGAGGCGGGGCAGGTCAGTCGGGGTGGCGTCGTAGAGTTCCTTGCGGAGTTGGAGGGCCTGCAGGTATTTGGGGATGGCGTTGGGGAAGTCACGCTTTTCCTCGTAGACGGCGGCGAGTTGTTTGTAGGCGGTGGCCAGGCGGTCCTTGTTTTCCAGGGTTGCGGGGAGGTTGGAGGCGATCTGCAGGTTGGTTTGGGCGAGGGCGAGGGCTTTGTCGGTTTCGCCGCGGATGTTGTGGGCGGTGGTGTTGTAGTCAAGGGCGTCGACGAGGAGTTGGCGGGCGGCGATGTTTTTGGGGCTACGGGTGGCGACGCGGTTGGCGACTTCGACGGCGCGGGCGGCCATGGCCACGGCCTCGCCGGATTGGCCGAGGCTGGCGCCGCCGTAGTCTTTGCCCTGGATATCGGAGAGGCGGAGGAAGCCGCGGGCGACGTCGAGTTGGACGTCGTCGCTCGCGTTGGTGTCGTTGGCGAGGGCTTCGAGGTAGACGAGCGATCGATCGACAATGATCTTGCGGGCTGGGAGGGAGCCGGGGAGAGGTTTGACGGCGTCGTGGAGATCGAACATGACCGAGCGGGCGAGGGTGCGGACCTGTTCGAAGCGGGTGGCGGCGAGGCGGGCCTGCCAGATGGCAATGCCGGTGGCGATGGCGAGGCCGGCAACGGCGAGGGTGGCGGCGGAGACGGCGATTTTGTTGCGGGAAATGAACTTCGATGCACGGTAGCGCCAGGTGGGCTCGCGGGCTTCGATGGGCATGCCATCGAGGTAGCGTTCGACATCGCGGGCGAGGGCGCCGGCGGATTCATAGCGTTCGGCGGGGTCACGGCGGAGGGCTTTGCGGGCGATGATGGCGAGGTCGCCGGAGAGCGGGAGTTGGGTGATTTCCTCGGTTTTGGCGCGGGTGACGATCTCTTCGTTCGTTAGGCCGGTGAGTGAGCGGGGGCGGCGGGCGGAGAGGAGTTCACAGAGCAGGACGCCGAGGGAGTAGATATCGGTGGCAGTTGTGACGGGTTGGCCTAGGATCTGTTCGGGGCTGGCGTAATCGGGGGTGTAGGCCTGGACGCCTTTGGTTTGGGCGGTGGCGGCGTCGGGGCTGAGGAGTTTGGCGATGCCGAAGTCGAGGAGCTTGACGGTGCCGTCGGCGGTGACGAGGATGTTGTCGGGTTTGAGATCGCGATGGACGACGAGCGAACGATGGGCGTATTGGACGCCGGCGCACATTTGGAGGAAGAGGCGGAGCTTCTGTTTTTCGTTGATGGGGGCGGCGTATTCCGTGCAGGGCTGGCCTTCGACGTACTCCATGAGGAGGTAGCGGAAGCCGAGGGGCGTGGCGCCGGCGTCGATGAGGCGGGCGATGTTGTGGTGTTCGAGGGCGGCGAGGATTTGGGTTTCGCCGAATTGGATAGAGGCGTGGGACTGGACCAGGACGACTTTGATGGCGACGTGCTTTTGGAAGTCGCCATCGGAGCGTTCGCCCTTGTAAACGACGCTCATGCCACCGCGGCCGATCTCTTCGGTGGCCTTGTAGGCGCCGAAGGACTGGCCGCGGAAGTCGAGCATGGGGGCCTGGAGGAAGTCGCCCTGCTGTTCGTGGGCGGCGAGGAGGGCGAGTACCTGGGAGTGGGTATCGCTATCCTGGGCGCAACGTTCGTTCAACCAGGGGCGTCGGGCGGCGGCCGGCATGGCGACGGCTTCGGCAAACACATCCTCTACCCGATTCCAGGTGCTTCTACTTCCTCCGTTTAGGTCCAACGAATCCCTCCGACTGACAGTTGAATGTCAGGATAACTGATCCTCAGTGGTACCAGCTTACGGAGCCGGCGTTGTTGAGGGAGCCGTAGTCGCCGACGAAGGTGTGGTTGCCGGCGGAGGCGATGGCGGTGCCCCAGTTGTTGGTGTGTGGCGGCAGCGGGAGATGTGTGCCAGATCCGATGCCACCGTTGATGATGGGGTGCCAGTCGAGCGTGTTGGGGCTCCCTATGACGGCGTACGTGCTGGTGAGGGCGAGGCCGCTACCGTAAGTGAATGCGCCGGGAGAGGTGAGGAAGGCGGTGGCGTTCGAGGCGAGTTGACCGTTTGCGAAGACCAGGGCGTACAAGTGAACGGAGCCGGAGAAGCTGAGATTGGCTGGGGCGCCGATGAGCGCGTTGGCGCCGGCGACGGCGATGGTCTGGCCGAAACGGGCGGTACCGCTGGCGGGGCTGGGGATGACGCCGGCGATGGTGAACGTC
>CANIFK010000405.1 GCA_947466555.1 Acidobacteriota bacterium
GCTCCCCGAACTCAAATTCACCGGCTCCAACATGGCCTGCCCTGTCGATGCCGGCGGCGACGGGTCCTGCAAAATCACCGGTAAAATGACCATTCGCGGCGTCGAAAGACCGCTCACCGTAGCGCTGAAGGTCAAGACCGGCGCCACCTATCGCGCCATCCTCGACGGCGCCATCAAGCTCAGCGACTACGGCATCGAACGCCCCTCCCAGTTCGGCGTCAAGTGCGCCGACGACGTCAAAATCCACATCGAACTCGCCGGCAAGGAAACCGTCGAATCCTCCGCCTCGCGCGCCGGAGGCGAAAAGTGAATCGATTCCTCACCCTCCTCCTCTGCGCCTCCTCCGCCTTCGCCCTGCCAACCATGATTCGCCTTGGCTACCCCAACTGTGTCTCCTGCCACGTCACCCCGCAGGGCGGCGGCCTGCTCAATCTCTATGGAAAAGGTATCGATCTCGCCCAAAGCCTCCGCGGCGGCGAGTATCAGCCTAACGAAGGCAGACTCAGCATCCTCACCTTCGGCAGCCGCGTCGAACAGGACGTCCGCGGCGTCTACTCCTCCCAACTAACCACAACAACTGGCGGCCCGCTCCTCGACATCAATCGCGGCCGCTTCTTCTATCGCAACGTCACCAATCTCGGCAAAGGCTTCCGCGTCTCAGCCATGATCAACGGCGAGACCGACCCCACCGTGCGCCGGACCAAGGTCTATGACCCGGCCCTCCGCCCGGGCCTCGTCCTGGTCAGCTCCGCCATGCTCCAGTACCGCCCGCGCGAAGGCATGGAGTTCGGCGTCGGCCGCGACGTGCTCCCACAGGGACTCATCATCCCGGACCAAACTACCTTCATCAAGGCGCGAAACCGCTTCGGCTACTACGACGTGCCCACGCAAGCCAAGGCCTTTTTCTGGGGGAAACGATGGATGGCGGCGCCCTTCGCCTTCGCCCCCAGCGGTCGCGAACCCCGCCTCGCGCGGGAGTCCGGAGCCGGCTTCGTGGCGGAGGCCGACATTCTTGGCCACGGCAAAACCGTCGTCGGCTTCAACGGCCTGCGCGGTTCCGATCGTCTCGGCGTTCGCAATCTCAGCGGCGTCTATACTCGTCTCGGCTTCGGCGCCTGGGGAATCCTTGCTGAGCATGACATCACCGACCGCCGCTTTCATCTCGCCACGCGCGATGTCCGATTCGCCCAGCAAGCCACCTACTTCCAAGGCTTCCGCTACCTCCGCGAGTGGCTCATCACCTCCGTTATCGCCGAACGCCTAACCGTGGGCAACCCCTACCCGGAACACCTCTGGGCGTTCAAAGGGGAGGTCTCCGCCCGCATGAGCAACAAGTGGACGGTCGGCCTCCGCGCCGGCGCCCAGCGCGACTTCCGCTCCGGCGCCATCACGCCCGTAGCCACCGTCCAACTCGCCATGAAAACCGTGCAGTAACGTCCGTGGCGGCGCGAGTGGAAACACGCCGCGCCGCCCAGCGATACAATGTCGCAATGGTTTGCCCCGCCTGCCAATCCCCCAACGTGATCCCCGATGTCGAGATTATCGATCAGGCTCATCTCAGCGAAGAAGCTCTCTCCGTCAAAGTGGAAGCGGAACCAACAGCGATGATATTCAGGGGTCGCGTCAACAGCGAACTCCGCGCCCGCGTCTGCGGCAATTGCGGCCACACCACACTCCACGCCGTCGACCACAAAGCCCTCTGGCAAGCCCATCTGAAAGCCGAAGGCAAAACAACCTAACGCCTCGCCTACGTCGTTTGCGGCCGCACCATCCGGCCTTCGCCCCTATAGAATCCAGTCACCCGTTTCCCATCATCGGCCAACCGAGCAATCCCCTCCGCGGAAACAGCCGGCGCATCTTCATCAAAAAAATCGAAGAGTGCATCCGCGACCAGTCCCGCTTCGTCATCATCCAGCGGACCGGAATCATAACGAACTGTCTCTCGACTCACCATCCGCCCCTCACCGCCCCGCAAACTCCGCACGGAAACTCACCAACCTTCCGTGCTCCACTTCCGTCACATAACAAGTCTTCCCATCCGGCCCGCCAAACGTAATATTCGTCGGCAACTTCCCCAGCACATCCACTTCCCGAATCAATTTCCCGCGAGGCGAAACAATCGCCACCGTTCCCTTCCCATGCCGCGTGATATACAAATTCCCCTTCACATCGGCCTTCATCCCATCCATCCCAAAGTCCGGAAAAGCAATCAACAAAGTCTTCCCCGACAAACCCTTATCTTTCCCAATCAAATACCGCCACACCTTCCGAGACCCCGTCTCGTTGACATACAGATACTTCCCATCCGGCGAAGTCGCGACCCCGTTTGACGTGCTGTCCAACGTCGCCACCTTCGACACCTTCGCGTCTTTATCAATCCGCCAAACCTGCCCCCCGCCACCCTTCCAATCCGGGTCCGACGCCCACAACGTCCCATCCGGCCCCAGCTCAATATCATTCGGCTGATACGGCGTCGGCACCTTTGCGAACACCGAAACCTTCCGCGTCGCCGGATCGATCTCCAAAATGTTGTGCCCCTTATAATCGGCCACAAACATCCGCCCCTCGGGCGTAAATCGAATCCCGTTGCCCAGGCTCCCCTCGGGCATCGTCAACCACACTTCGCCCTTCCCATCGGGCGTAAACTTCCCGATCGTATCGGTCTTCTGATACGAAACAGCATAGATATTCCCGGCCTTATCCGTGGCCGGACCCTCCACGCCGGAGGTGAAACTGTTCTCCGGCGTGAAAGGCGTCGCAACAAACAGAACTTGCGCAAGAAGCAAAAACATAGTTACTTCGCCGGCGTCGCGGGAATCCGCGTCGTGTGGCGCTCCACCATCTGCCACTGGTTCCCGTTCTTCACCCACACCAGCAACATCGTCAACGGGATGTCCCCAGCCGCGTTGTGCGCCGTCACCTTCGCCCGAATCGTCGCGGCCTTCCCGTACACGTGAATCGTCTGTTCGTGCACTTCGAAGTTGCCCTTCGATTTGACCAGCGCGGCAATCGCCTCCGCCTTCGTCTCCAACTTCGTATTCGAGTGGCTGTATTGCAACCCATCGGCAAACAATGCAACCAGCGCCGAGGCGTCTCCCTTTTTGCAAGCCTCAATGTACGCATAATGCGCCGCCTTCACCGCCGCCTCATCGGCCGTCTCCGCAAACCCAACCGCGGAGACCGCAAAAACAAGAGTAGTCAACAACAGAGTTTTCATAGCCCCTAATCCTATCTGATTTACTGCACGCATTCGAAATTCGCCGCCTCATCCGTAGACCCGGTGCCCTTGTAACGAGCCGTCTTCGGGTAAGCGCACAATGGCCGCGTCCGTCCCGGCCGAGCCGCCACAATCTTCTCCGGCGCCACGCCCTTCTCCACCCACTGCTCCAGCGCCATCGCAATGTTCGACGCCGCGTCCCCCTTCGGCGCGCCGCCCTGGCCAAAGTTGTTCGGCCCCGCCCCCGCCCCGCAATGCTGCATCCCGGGCACCATAAACAGCCGCACAAATTCCCCCGTCGCCTTCGCGCCCATCTTCTTCTGCACGCTCTGGTAGTAGTCGATCACCGCCTGCCCCGGAATCGCCGCGTCGCACCAGCCGTGGTACAAAATCAACTTCCCGCCCCGCGCCTGAAACGCCTTCAAGTTCGGATCGGTCGAGTTCAAATGCGCCCCCGCCTTCTGCGCCGCCGGCAAATCCCGCGCCACATCAAACGTCTTGTAGTCCCAATTCGGATCGCTGTAGACGATGTACTTGAAGAAGTTCGTGCTGAACAAAAACATCGCGCTCTTCTCCATCCCCGGCCCCGTGATCCACGACGCCCAGCCGCCCATCTCCGCCTCGCCCGACATCGCATACCCCGGGTAAACCTGCTTCCCCTTGGCGTCCTTCAACCCCGCGTACAGCTCCTTCAAACCCGCCACCTGCGGCGCCGTCAAACAGCCCTTGTTGTCCTCCGCCTTGCACAACAAAACCGCCGGATCAAACCCGCACTTCGCCGGATTCTCAATCACGCCATCCGCCACTCCATCGTTCTTGTCACAAGCCGAAATCGCCGCCGCCTGAATCGCCGGCAGCTTCTCCGCCGGAAAGTAGAACGAAGGGTCCCGCATCGTCACCGCCGAGTTCTTCAACGCGTTCGTCATCAGCATCGACCAGTTGTTCGCCGGCGCCCCCGCGATAATCCCGTCATAATCCTCCGGGTACCGCTGCGCCTCCATCAACGCCTGCCGCCCGCCATTCGAACACGAAGAAAAATACGACTTCTTCGGCGCCGAGCCATAAAAAGCCGCCGTAATCGCCTTCCCCTGCACCGCCGTCAAATGAATCGCCCGGTGCCCGAAATCGATAATCTTTTCCGGATGCTGCAACGCCCAACTGGCGTCCACGCCGCCCGTCACCGAATGGCCCGTATCGGTCGACGCCGACGCATACCCGCTGCGCGCCGCCTCCACCAATCCGCCCGTCGATATCGACCCCGCATACCCGCCATTCCCCACGCCCAGAAACTTCCCGTTCCACCCATCGACCGGCATCCACACGGCGAACTTAATCACCGAATCCGCCGTCGGCGTCATCACGCCCGTGACCCGGCACGTCGCCGGCGTGCCCTTCTCCGCCGCATAAACTTTCGCTTCGGAAATCGTAGTCGTTGCCAGCTTCAACTTCGCCAGCCCCTCGCAATCAGCGCCCGCGGCAACCGCCGCGCCCACCAGCAGAACCAGATATCGCATGACGAGATCCTTTCACTAACCAATCACTTCGCGCAACCGCCGCGCCAGCGGCACTGCATCCCCATCGGCCATGCACGATGGATTCACCGAGATCACCCCATTCGCCGCCTGCGAAGAATCCAGGTAAATCGACGGAGTCCCCTCCTGCAGCGCCACGCACACCGCCACGCCATTCTTCCCCGCGTCCGGGTTCAACATCACCACCAGCTTCGGCGACGACCCATCCCGCACCGACACCGTCCCATTCCGCAGCCGCCCCAACTCCGCCGCCATCTTCTCCACCCGCGCCAGATTCACCTTCCGCACCGCCTCCGGGTCATGCGCCACAAACCGCTTCAGCGCCACCAGCAGCCCCACAATCGTCTCTTTCCCCACCTTGCACGGCCGCCCAATCCCGTGCTGCGGCAACCCCGGCAACCGGTCTTTGTCGATCAGGTTCGCCGGCGGCACCCACATGCTCCAGTCAATATCCAAATCCAACATCTGCAAAACGGCCGACATGACCAAATCCCGCCGTCCGCACAAAATCCCCGACCCCTGCGGCCCTCCAATCGCCTTCCCCCCGCTAAACGAAACCAGGTCCGCACCGGCCGCAATGAACCGCTTCAAATTCGAAACCGGCGGCAACTGCGCCGCCGCGTCCACCAGCACCGGCACGTTCCGCCCATGCGCCGCCTTCACCACATCCTCCAGCGATGGCCGCGCGTTCCCGTTCGCCACATACATCACCGCCGCGGTCTTGTCCGTGATGGCATCGGCAATCTCCCACCCCTCCGCC
>CANIFK010000406.1 GCA_947466555.1 Acidobacteriota bacterium
CGCCGGCGATCTCAAGCCCGCTTAGGCCAGTCGCGTAATCTCCTCCCACAGCGCCCGCACATCCTCGCGCGTTGTCGCTTGATTGCCGATCGCCACCCGCGCCGCATACCGGCCCTTCAACACCGTCTGCGAAATGAAGAACCGTCCCGTCTGGTTCATTGCCGCCACCAGTGCCCGCGTCCGCTCCTCCCCGGCCGTCAAGCGGAAACAGACCGCCGAAAACGGCGCCGGCGCGGCCAGTTCAAACCGCGCGTCCGCCGCGACCCAACCGGCAAACTCCGCCGCCATCGCGATGTGTCCGCGAATCAACTCCTGCAACGTTTCACGCCCGAAGTACCGCAGCACATACCAAAGTTTTAGCCCACGGAACCGCCGCCCCAACGCCACCCCGTAGTCCATCAGGCTCACTTCCCGAGGATCGGACGTCGTCTTCAAATACTCCGGTGTAATCGTGAACGTACGCCGCAACACATCCGGAAACCGCGTATAAAACGCGCTGCAATCCATCGGCGTAAACAGCCACTTGTGCGGATTCACCACTAGCGAATGCGCCCGCTCGTTGCCCCGCAACATCCATGCAAACTCCGGCAACAACGCCGCCGCCCCCGCATACGCCGAATCGATGTGCACCCACACATTGTGCGCCTCGGCCACGTCCAACACCGCCTCCAATGGGTCCACACTCGTCGTCGACGTCGTTCCCGCGCTCACAATCACGCAGCACGGCGTATACCCCGCCGCCACGTCGGCCTCCATCGCCTCCCGCAGCGCCTCCGGCCGCATTCGGAATGCCTCGTCACTGGCGATCTTCCGCAAATTCCGCAGCCCGATCCCAGCGGCGATCACCGCTTTATCAATCGACGAATGCGCCTGATCGGAGCTATACACCGTCAGCTTTTTCGTAATCCCATCCAGCCGCGAATCCGGGTCCGCCCACTCCCGCGCCGCCATCACCGCATGCATCGTGCTGATCGACGCGGTGTCAAAAATCTGTCCGAAATACCCCGCGTCCAGACTCATCCACTCCCGCAACCAGCCCAGCGCCACCTGCTCCAACTCCGACACCGCCGGCGAGGCAATCCAGTTCAGCCCGTTCGTGTTCATCGATGCCGCCAGCATCTCCGCAATCACGCCCGGTACCGACGCCGTGCACGCAAAATAATTGAAGAATCGCGGGTGATTCCAATGTGTCACCGCCGGTAGAATCACCTCTTCAAAATCCGCCTGAATCCGCGCCAGCGGCTCACCCTGCTCCGGACCGCTCGCAGGCAATCGGTCCATCAGATCGCCCGGTCGCATGTCCGGATTCACCCGAAAACGGGCAGGGTCTTCCAGGTACCGGGCGATCCATTCGGATGCTTCCGCCGCCGCGCGGCGGAAGGCTTCCACGTCATGCTTCATTCCCTAATTGTCGCCTGCGCACTCGTCCTTCATGGCGATCTCGAATCCGCGGAACCACTCCCCGAACTCATCGGCCTTCCGCTGTGCGGTCGGCCCGATCGGCAATGCCGGCGCGGCTTTTTTGAAGCCCCGCGCTTTCATCGTCAACTGAATGCCGAACGGGGTCGGGAACGGGTCGATGTGCTCGATAAACGAATCGAGCAAAGCCCCGCGCCGAGCCAGCGCTTCGCTGTCGCCCCGAGTCGCCGCCCGGTCAATCGCCACGATCAACTCCGGAATCCCACACGCACAACCGCTAATGACCCCATCGGCCTTCGCCCGGTGCGATGCCAGAAGCCGGTCGTTCCCCAACAAATGCCGGAACGGCATCCGCTGCCGCAACGCATGCACTGCGTCGAAAATTTCCGTATTGCCGCTGGAATCCTTGATCCCAGCAAACTGCCCCGTCTCTAAAATCGCGCACGCCGTCGCCGCTTCCATGCCCGACGTAAAGAACGGCAGGTTGTACAGCAGAGTCGGCGCCAAGCCAGCCGTCTGCCGCGCGAAGGCGTCGTAGTAGGCGATGATCCCTTCCTGGCTGTGCCGGAAGAAGTGTGGCGGCATCAGCAACAGCGCCGTCGCCCCCACCTCCGTCGCCTGCCGCGCCAACACCACCGCGCCCTCCAGCGTCGAATGCGAGACGTTCACAATCACCGGCGTCCGGCTCCGCCGTACCGCCATTTGCGCCAGCCGCATCCGCTCTTCCACGTCGTAGTGAATGAACTCGCCAGTCGCACCCAGTACCGCCACGCCCTTCACGCCGCGCTCATTCACGAAGTCCACGATATCCAGCGCCTGGCTGATATCAATCGTGTGGCCTTCTTCACGCCGCGGTGCAATCACCGCCGCCATCGCGCCAAGCACGGCGCCTTCACCCAACCGGGTCATAATCTGTTCCTGTAATTTTTAGTTTTTTGCCGGCACTGCCAAGACAGGGACGGCTGTGACTAGCATATCGCGCGAGCCCTCTGTAAACTCTCCCTACCCCTGGCCTACCTATCCGCGGTCCATCGCGTTTAATAGGGAGAGGAGCATGTTTCCCTTCATGCGTTACTGCCTTTATTTGCTCGCTGCCGGTCTCGCGCACGCGCAGTTCTTCCCGCTCGAAGTCGGCAATCAATGGGTCTACCGTGTCGATGCCGGCCCTGTCAAAGAAGTCCGCGTTGCCGAAGTTCTCCGCACCGAGACCGTCGATGACAAAGAATACTTCGTCTACAAAGGAATCAACGGCGACACCGCCCGCCTTCGCCTCACGCCCGACAACAAACTGGTTCAGTGGAACGCCGACGGCACCGAATCCCTCTGGGCCGATTTCAGCGCCGCCGAGGGCGCCACGTATTCCACCGCCGTCGACCGTTGCACCGGCCGCGGCCGCGTCGAATCCCGTAATGGCAAAACCGAACTGCTCGGCCAGACCTGGGACGGTGGCTTTCAGGTCGCCTACAGTCCTGCCAACTGCGCCGACGCCGGCATCACCAATGACCTTTACTTCCCGGGCATAGGCCTCGCCCAGCGTACCTATCAGAGCTTCACCGGCCCACGCGTCTTCAAGCTCACCTATGCCCGCCTCGGCACCGCCAGCATCGTCACCAGCGGCGACTTCAACTTCCGCATCAACCTCGCCCAGCGCACCTACGCCGGCCGTGCCCTCATTAACCTCCGGCTCACGCTCGAAAACTGGACGAAGGATCCCATCAAGCTGAACTTCACCAGCGGCCAGTCGTTCGATTTCGTCATCCGCGACGCCGCCGGCGAGGGCGTCTACTTCTGGTCGGCCAACAAGCTTTTCACTGCCGAAGTCCGCGAACTGAATATCACCGGCGAAAAGAACTGGACTGCCACCGAGGAGCTGGACCTCAAGCCCGGCGACTACACTCTGGAAGCCTGGCTCACAACGGCTGGCCCGCGGCCCGTCTATAAAGCCCAGCTTCCCATCACCGTGCTCCCCTAATCAGATTGCGTCGCAGGGCGCAATGCGGAGACAATGTTCGCTTGCCCTCTCCCACCGCCCCGGTCAGCGAACCCATCGGCCCGCGAACCTTCCTCCTCGCCATCCTCGTCTCCATCCTCTGGGGCGGCAACCTTGTGTCCATCCGCGTCGGTGTCGATAGCGTCCCCCCGCTCTGGAGCGCCTTCTGGCGCATGGCCGTCGGCGTCCTCGTTGTCGCCGGCTGGTCGCTCTCCCGCGGCGTCTCCCTTCGCCCTGCTCCTTCCGAATGGCGCCCGCTCTTCTTCCTCGGTGTTCTCTTCACCACCCAAATCGGACTGCTCAACTCTGCCAGCGCCATGACCTCCCCCTCCTACGGCGTCGTCATCCTCAACTCCTACGCCGTCTTCGCCAACCTCACCGGCCACTTCTGGCGCGGCGCCCACGGCGAGGATCGCCTCACCCCCATGCGCGTCCTCGGCCTCGCAGTCGCCATCGCCGGCCTCGTCGTCCTCACCATGGGCCGCGCCCCCAAGGCACTCGCCCCCCAACCCCTCCTCGGCAACCTGATGATGGTCGTCTCCGCCTTCCTCCTCGGCTATCGCCAGGTCTATACCCGCGTTCTCGTCCAGAACATCCACCCCGTCCGCACAGTCGTCTGGCAAATGGCCTGGTCCGTCCCCCTGTTCCTCGCCATCGCGGCAATCTCCGAACCCATGGTCTACGGTCACGTCACCTGGCAAGCCGTCGCCGCCATCTCCTATCAGGGAGTCGTCGTCGCCGGCATCTGCTTCATCGTCTGGGCCGAACTTCTCAAGAAACACGCCGCCGGCACCCTGTCGATGTTCTCCTTCCTCGTCCCCATCGCCGGCATCGCCCTCTCCGGCTGGATCTTCAACGAACCGCTAACTCCCGGCCTCGTCGTCGGCGGCCTGCTCGCCCTCGTCGGCGTCTACATCGTCACCCGCGCCGCCAACTGACTACGGCTTCCGGAACGCCTCGCTCTGCACCACCAGTTCCACCAGATCCCGCAGCCCATTCCCACGCTGCCCAACGGCGACACCAATCGCCTCCACCCGCCCTCGGTCCGCCGCATCAAACTTGCGCCCGCAAGCGTACGTCAACAGCCGTTCCGTCAGCACCCGCGTAAACGCCGTCTTCCGCGCGCCCAGTGCCTGCCGCAGCCCAACAATGTCCGCGAACTTCTCTCCCGTCGTCAACTCTCCAGAGGCGTCAATCTCCCGGCCCCCCGGATACTTCCCGCGCCACCGCCCAATCGGATCAAAATTCTCCAACGCAAACCCCGGCGGGTCAATCGACCGGTGACACGACATGCACGCCGCGCTCTCCCGGTGCTTCGTCAGTAAATCCCGCACCGTCTTCGCCCCCCGGACATCCGGATCGAGCGCCGGCACATCGTCAGGCGGCGGCGCCGGGGGCGTGCCGAAAATATTCTCCAGCACCCAAACTCCGCGCGTCACTGGCGACGTCTCAATCCCGTTCGCCGAAACTGTCAGGATGCTCCCATGTCCCAGCAATCCGCCCCGCCGCGCATCCGTCAACTCCATCTTTCGGAACACATGCCCGCCCACGCTCGGAATCGCATCCCCCATCCCATAGAGCCGTGCCAGCGGCTTGTTCAGAAAGCTGTACCGCGCCTCAATGAAGTCGTGCAGGCTCTTGTTCTCATCCAGCAAATGCCGCATCAGCATCCGCGTCTCGGTCTTCATCGCGTTCTGTAGATCGTCCCAGTAATAGGCACCAAACGTGTCCCGGTCCGGCGGCATATCGCCCAAGCTGCGCAGGTTCAGCCAGCTGTCCAGAAAGCCTTCCACGAAAGCCTTCGCCCGCGGGCTCGCCAACAGCCGCCGCGTCTCGGCTCGCAGCACGTCGTCCCGCAGCAACGCTCCCGTACTTGCCTGCCGCAACAGCGTCTCGTCCGGCATCGTCGCCCACAGGAAATACGAAAGCCGCGACGCCAGTCCATAGCTGCCTCCCTCGTTGCCCACGTAGAGAAACGCCGGCGAACACAACACGGCCTTCAGCGCGTCTTTCAACGCTCCCTCCGGCGATACGCCGGTCGCCCGCCGCTTCTCCGCGATCGCCACCAGCCGGTCCACCTC
>CANIFK010000407.1 GCA_947466555.1 Acidobacteriota bacterium
CATCTTCGAACTCTACGCCACCGGTCTCGGCTCGTCCGCCGTCACCGCGCAAGTCGGCGGCCGTCCCGCCGAAGTGCTCTTCAGCGGACGCGCCCCCGGCTTCGTCGGCCTCTACCAAATCAATAGCCGCGTCGACGCCGCCGTCCCAAATGGCGAACAGCCAGTTTCGCTATCCGCCGCCGGCATCACCAGCAACGAAGCAAAACTGGCTGTCTCCCAGTAGTTCGGACTTACTTAACCGCGATGACGGTGCGGATCACCCCGCCGCCCGATTCCGGCTGGTTGGAGGGAATGCTGTTCAACACCACCACCACATCGGTCGCCGAGCCCGGCGGCACTGCCATCGGAATGCGAACGTTGATCTGCCAGACACCAACCAGTCCCGGAGCCAGTCCCGAGTACAGAATGTCCGGCGAGTTGGATTCGATCAGGGTGCTCCCGATAACGATACGCGGCTTGGACGAAGTGGGCACCACACCTGTGGGCGGCGTGCCGTCCGGAGGCGCGTTTGGCACAAAGCCCTGACCCGTTGCGAACAGTTGAATCACCGATCCCCGCGCCACGCCATTCGTATTCGTGTTTACGGTATTGTCTTCGTTCAACGCTGCAATCTGCCCCTGGCCGTTCTGCGTTGTCGTGAAGAACGCAGGTGTTGCCACCCCGATGTCCACCACGCCGCTGGCTAGAATCTGACTGTTCGACTTTCGCTGGACAATAATCGTCGACTGCGTCCCCGGCTCCAGCCGCATCGGAACATAGAAGTTAATCTGTCCCGGCGAAACGAAGTACAACGGAGCCGGAATCTCGTCCACCAACACCTGCAAATCACCTAGGTCCGTCGCCAGCGGAAAGCTCGGCGCAACCACCGTCTCTTCTCCAAAACGAATGCCCAGCGGATACATCGCCGAGACCATTCCCGGAGAAATCCGCCGGCGCAGGAAGTGCGCCGCACTGGTCGTGGCCAATCCGGGATAGTGGAAGGCCACACGGTTGGTTCCCTCGGCAATCAACAGGTTGTCAAACGCATCGATCGATACCGCCTGCGGCAAGTTCGAAGGGATCAGTGCCGTCGAAGCCGGAATCGAAATCAGCCGGTCAAACGCCGGGTAGCGAACCACCCGGTTATTCAACGCGTCGGTCACCCATACTTCACCAGTCCTCGGGCTGACGTTAATCCCCTGCACGTTCCCCAGCCGGTCCTGCCGGCCACTGGCGTCCGATGTAAAGGTCGTCAACACGATCGCCGGAGACGCGTTATTCGTCGCCGACAATACGCGATCAAAAATCGCTATGCGCCGATTGCCCGCATCGCACACATACAACCGGTCGTCGGTGTCGGTGGCAATGTGCATCGGGGCGTTGAACCGCGTTTCGTCGGTGCCCCCGTTCGCCGTCAGGAAGTCCCGCTGGCCGAACACCACAGAGGCCGCCTGCCCGTTCGAAAAGTCGCCCGTACCCGCGCGCCGGAACAACAGCACGCGGTTGTGAGAGAGATCGGACGCCAACAAGTGCCCTTCCACCGTGAACGCCAAGCCGTACGGACGCGCCATGTTCCGCTGCGTCGGATCGGTGATCTTGATATTGAATCCGGACTGTCCAATCACCAGATTGGCGCGCTGCCCGAACTTCTGCGACTGCTCGAAGGGCCGCGCGAACCGCAGAATCCGTCCGTTCCCGGAATCGGCCACATACAGATTCCCGTTGGCATCCACCGCCAAACCCGCCGGCTGCAACAGGCCCTGATCGGTCACCTGATCCACATCCGCCGTCGGCGAATTCGCCTTCGTCTCAAACTGGCTCGTCTGCCCGATAATGATGTCCGCAAAGTCACCCGGCTTCACCAGCCGCGCGTCCGCGTATCCAAGAATCCGGTTGTTGTAGGTGTCCGAGATATACAGGCGCGGCGGATTCGAACCACGGTCGATAACCACGGCGGCGCCAAGCAACACATTCCCCGCGTTACCCGGCAGACTCGTCTGCCCGGCGGCAAGAAACAATTCCCGCCCCTCAACAAGATTAATGGACCGGTAGTTGAACGCGATCTGCCCCTGCACACGTGTCGCCGGCGACAGCGTTGGCCCTGACAGCGGCATGATCAGTACACGGTTGTTGCCGCTATCGGCCACGTAGAGTTCGTTGTTGGCAACCGCAACCCCGGTCGGCGTCTGAAAACTCGATTCGCTCGGCTGCGTAGCCCCGCGATTCCCGCGGAAACTCAACAGGTCCGGCTGACCAAAAACCGCTTTCGCCGGTGGCGAAGGCAACAATTCCGTCTCCGCCGGCCACTGCTCGAACGGGTCATAACGCAAAATCCGGTTCACACCGCTATCCACCACAAAAATACCGCCGGCATTGGCAAATACACCTTCCGGATTGAACAAAGTGTACTCATTCACCGGCGGCCGCGCCGGCTGTCCTTGCACGTTCACCACGATCCCGCCCAACCGCGCCGCGTCCATTCCGTTCCGGAACGGCGGCGGATACACCAGAAGACGGTTCGCCCCGTCGGTCACCAGAAGCCGGCCACTCGGGTCAAACGCCACCCCCGATGGCTGCAAAATCGCACTCTTCAAAAGCCGCGACTCCACCTTCCCCCAGTCCACCGTCTGCGCAGCCGTCAAATTCGACTGCCCGATTACCAGATCCGCCTCCGGCCCGTTCGGCGACGAATCGCTCAACGACGCCGCCGGATACCGCACCACACGCGAATTCCCCGGATCGGTAACCCATAGGTTGCCCGTACTATCAAAGGCCAACGAAGAAGTAAACAGGTTGTTATTCGACAGGAACGCCAGCGATTTAGCCGTCGGCGAGGAGTTCCCCTGATTTGCCAGATTCGCCGAGAACGAAGTCTGCCCGATCACCATGTTCGGCTGAATAATCTCGGCGGGGTTGTCGGTCACTCGCCCGTAGCGCAAAATCCGGTTGTTCCCGGAATCGACCACATACAGATTGCCCCGACGGTCCACTACCAATCCCGTTGGGCTCCGCAAACCCACGGAACTCGACGTCCCCGGCCCCAATGGCCCCGTCGCAAAGAAATCATTCTGCCCAATTACGAAATCCGCCTTCGACCCCGATGCCGCCCGCGCGTTCCGCCAAGCCAATACCCGATTGTTATTCGTGTCCGCCACATAGAGGATTGGCAACGCCGCGGACGTGTCCACCGCCACACCAATCGCCGCGTTCAACTCACGCCCTTCCACCAGATTCGGTGCCGTCGATACCAGTTGTAACTTCGCCTGGCCAACCACCCGCGAAGGCACCACATTAAATTGGACAGGAACCTGCCCCGTCACCACCATCGACAACCCGGCGATCAGTATTGATATTTGCTTTCTCATCATGAGTTTCCAGCCGAAATACTTCCGTTTTCCTCTTGGGGTACCACGAAGATTCCGTGGTCGTATATCCTCTGCCACCTTAACACCTGTCCTGAGCCAGTGTCTACCCCGCTCCTCCCTCCCCTTATCGGCTGTAAACCACTAAATCTGTAGCACTTGTCGTTTTTTTATGTCTCACTTTTGTTTACCCCGGGCACGCCCTCCCCTGTACGCTAAAATGGTTTAAGTCCCCCGGATTTACCTGATGCATCCTGACCCCGCTCACCCGCGCGTCGCTGTTATTTCCTACCTCAATACCGTCCCCCTCATCTGGGGTCTAGAAAACGGCCCCCGCCGCCACCCCTTCCAACTGGACTACTGCCTCCCCTCCGAAGGCGCCGAACGCATCCGCTCCGGCCAGTCCGACATCGGCATCCTCCCCGTCATCGAAATGGCCCGCCAGCGCCTGTCCTACTTCCCCGGCCTCGGCATCGCCTGCGATGGCCCCGTCCGAACCATCTTCCTCATCTCCAAAGTCCCCCCGGAACAAATCCGCACCCTCGCCGTCGACCGCGGTTCCCGCACCTCGGTCATGCTCGCCCGCATCATCCTCTCCCGCAAATTCAACGTCCACCCCACCCTCACCGTCGCCGAACCCGTCCTCGACGACATGCTCGCCGCAAACGACGCCCCCCTAATCATCGGCGACCCCGCCCTCCTCCTCGCCCCCGCCACCCTCCCCTCCCTCACCCTCGCCCTCGGCCACGAGTGGAAACAACTCACCGGCCTCCCGATGGTCTTCGCCGTCTGGTGCGGCCCCGCCAACTTCATCACCCCAGCCAACTCCCAGCTCTTCCTCGACTCCCTCGCCTACGGCGAACGCCACATCGCAACCATCGTCGTCGGCCAATCCGCCCAACTCCGCCTGCCCCCCGACCTCGTCCGCTCCTACCTCACCGAGAATATTCGCTTCCGTCTCGGCGACAATGAATATAAAGGGATGCGTACTTACCTCGAATACGCCGCCGCCCTCGAACCAGACCTGGAGATCAAGTAAATGCTCACGCCCCAACAGGCCCTCGATATGTTCCGCTCCCACGACCTCATCGGCATCGGCATGGAAGCGGACCAGATGCGGCGCAAGTTCCACCCCCACAACGTCGCCAGCTACATCATCGATCGCAATATCAACTACACCAACGTCTGCACCGAATACTGCAGCTTCTGCGCCTTCTACCGTCCCAACGGCCACGCCGAAGCCTACGTCCACCCCAAAGAGGTCATCTTCCAGAAGATCCAGGAAACCATCGACCTCGGCGGCACCGGCGTCCTCATGCAGGGCGGACTCCACCCCGATCTCCCCATCGAGTGGTACGAGGACCTCTTCCGTTCCATCAAGCAGAACTACAAGATCCAGCTCCACGTCCTCTCGGCCCCGGAAATTCTCAACATCGCGGAAATTTCGAAGCTGTCAATCTCCGACACCATCGCGCGCCTCCGCGACGCTGGCCTCGACTCCATCCCCGGCGCCGGCGCCGAAATCCTCCACGACGAAGTCCGCGCCCGCATCGCCCGCCTCAAGTGCAATACCGAGGAGTGGTTGAGCGTCCACCGCGCCGCCCACAAGCTCGGCGTCCGCACCACGGCCACCATGATGTGGGGCTGCGGCGAGACCATCGAACACCGCATCCACCACCTCCAGGTCCTCCGCGATCTGCAGGAAGAAACCGGCGGCTTCACCGCGTTCATCCCCTGGAGCTTCCAGCGCGACAACACCTCCCTCGGCCGTTTCGTGAAGGAGGAGGCGACCAGCGTCGAATTCCTCAAGACCCTCGCCATCTGCCGTCTCTATCTCGATAACATCGTCAACATCCAAACCTCCTGGGTCACCCAAGGGCTCAAGGTGTGCCAGGTCGGCCTCCGTTTCGGCGGCAACGACGTCGGCTCGGTCATGATCGAGGAGAACGTGGTCTCCCAGGCCGGCGCCCAGTTCCAGGCAACGGAAGAGGATCTCCGCCGCATCATCCGCGACGCCGGCTTCATTCCCAAGCAGCGCGACACCCTCTACCGGACCTATTTCCTCAACTAGGCCACGCGCCCCCGACGCAGCAAACAACCCGCGGGGACACCCGCGGGCCAAAGGCCGGGTGTCCCCAGACG
>CANIFK010000408.1 GCA_947466555.1 Acidobacteriota bacterium
GAAGCCATGAAATACTCCTCGTTTATTTCGATTCGGGTTGCCGGCCTGGCTGCGGGGAGCCAGTCACGTCAACCGGTTTGGACGGCGGCGGGTTCTGGGTGCCTCCAAGCTTGACATCGAAGTCAACAATCGCTCGGTTGGCAAAAACAAACGTTCCCAAAGATTCTGTTTTAGACTTCGTTCCGGAAAGTTCATAGGTCACGCTGATCTCATACAAATGCCCCGGAATCACTTCGTAACCACCATTGGAGGGAAACCGGTTGGGGTTGCGGAAAAGCAGGGAATAAAGATTGGGCGCGCCCGCGCACGCGTTACCTGCAATCGGCGCCGGGTCTTCAGCGCGAGCCACCCCCAAATCCTTGAGCCCCACATACACCCGGCCCACCGGCTCGCTGTGCGCTACGTTCACCGCCACCCACGCCTTCGTCTCCGGCGGCTTCACCGTCGCCGGCGGGACAGGAATGCTGCGGAAGCCAAACGCCACAAAGATTTTGTTCACCGCGGCGCTCCCCCCGGCAAGAATCATCGCCGTAATCAGCTTGGAAACCGGCAGACTCCCCATCGGTTTCTCCCGGTACACGTTGATCAGCCCGGCAAGTATATCAACGTCGAAACAATAGACGACGATCCAGGAGATGACCAGCATCACGATCGTCTTGACTCCCGTGAGGCTGCAATAGGTGAGGAATACGCGCCAGGAAAACACCAGCGCGAACGCGCTTTCCAGCAACACTGCGATCACAAACAACATCGTCAACGCCGCCAGCGATTTCTCATAGATCTCGGTCTTCCCCAGCGCAATGGCGGGCAGCTTGTCCGTCCCACTCTCCTCCTTAGGTTTCCCCTTCGCGCCACCCGTGTCGGCTGTCCCGGTGGTCGCCGACGCACCGTCGGACTTCGTCTTCTCGTTGGTGTTGGGGGAGTCCTTCTTCTCCTGCTGCTTCTCGGCCCCCCCTTTCTTGTCCACGTTTTCGCCTTGTGAAAATGCCGCCTGGGGAGCCAGTAGGATCCAAACAAGTAGGGTCAACGCCACACTGGTTCGTCGCATCGTGTTCTTTTCTCCTATCACCGTCCGTGCGCGCTGCCTCCGTTGCCCTCGCGCTGTGAAAGGAACGCAATGCCGCCGGCACAACCCGCATATTCAGTAAGCGAGATCGACGCGAGCAAAGTGACATCGGACACTCCCAATGAAACGGAGCCCTTCAGTTCGGCCCCGGATCGACGGGGAATCGCCCCTGCAGCTCCGGTCGCTTGCCTGACCAACCGCGGACAGGGCACAGGGGAATCAGAAAACCAGAGATCGCCCACCTCATCACCAACGAACAATCACCCTCCCGTACCAACGACGTATTTCGCGCAATGCCATAGGGAAAGCGGACGCTACGCCAAATTCCAGGGAAACTGGGCTCCTTCTCCAACCCCAGTCCCAACCCCAAAAAATATCTCATCCCCCACCAAATCCACAACTTACAAAAACACCCAGCTCAAAATTCCTTGACAACCTGCTATAATGAAAGAGTAAGGGCATGTTCGCAACCAGCGTACATGCCCTTTTCCTATTCCGGCAGCCCCATCAGAACCTGCCAACCACGACCCCCTCACCCCCCTGGGGCCCAAAATCCCCCATATACCGGATATAACCCAAAAGTCATTGAAAACAAAGACATTCACCCTCCGGACATGGGTGCAAAAACCCACCATAAACCCACCATAAACCGAACGAATACCCAGCGAGTCCGAAGACATAACCCAACGAGCCCCCCAGCGTGTTGGAAATAACCCAGCCAACATTGAAAACACAGGACTTGCCAACCGGGACCCACAGCAAGCCCCCCCACCTCCCCTTCACCGCCCCCAACGCCGTCTGAATAAACGGCTCCCGCTCCGCCTCCACCTCGTCCCCCTTCTCCACCCCCAGCGCCTGGTTCACAATCTCCTGCCGCAGCCGGTACCCAATCCAGTCCGCGCTCGCAAACCACTCCCCCAACGTCGGCTGCACCCGGTTCGCCGACAAAAACGCCCGGAACTTATCCAACATATCGGCCGGCGCCACAAACTTCGCCCCAACCTCCGGCTTCCCCCGCAAATACTCGGTCGCAAACATCGTATACGCCCCCGACCCCTCCAAAAAATGCTCCAGCCGCTTCGTCACCCACGGCTGCACTCCCAGGTCCGGCTCAATCCCGCCCCCGCCCCGCACCGGCCGCCCCTTGTCGGTCTTAAACACCTCCGCCGGCTTCTGCGTCGAATGCTCCAACTGCATCCCCTCCAGCGGCTTCTGAATCGACCGCCCGCTCGGCGTATAGTAAAACGCCGTCGTCAGCGCCAGCGCCGTCTCCTCCCGCAGCGGCATGACATTCTGAACCAGCCCCTTCCCAAAGGTAGGCTCGCCCACAATCACAGCCCGGTCGTGATCCTGCAACGCGCCCGACAGAATCTCCGCCGCGCTCGCCGTCTTCCCCGTCACAATCACCGCCATCGGGAACGTGTACGGCTTCGCAATCGCCGGGACTTTCTCCTCCGCGCTCACCCGCCGCCCCTTGGCCGACAACACCACCTGCCCCGGCTGCAAAAACAGCGCCGCCGCGTCCAACGCCGACGACACCGCCCCGCCCGGATTCGTCCGCATGTCCAACACCAGGCCCTTCAACTTCGCCCCGCCCAGCTTCTCGATCGCCGCCTGCATGTCCCGCGCCGTGGCCTCGTCGAACGACGCCACCCGCAAATACCCAATGCCTTCTTCCAACAAAAACGCCCGCTCCACGCTCGGCGCCTGCATCTCCTGCGGCGTCAGCGTAAACTGCAGCGGCCGCGCGTTCCCCGGCTTCCGCACATGCACCAGCGCCTGCCCCTGCCGCGCCTCCGTCAGCACCTGCATCAACTGCTCCGGCGTCAACGGCCCCAGCGCGATGTTATTGATGGCCAGAATCTCATCCCCGGCGCTGATCCCGCTCCGCTGCATCGGCGTCCCCGGCAGCGTCTGCAAAACAATCACCCGCCCCGGCAGAATGCTGACGACGCTCCCAAACCCCTTCACCTCGCTCCGCTGCATCCGCTTCAACTGCGCGAACTGCTCCGGATCCAAAAACGCCGAATGCGGATCCAGCCGCCGCAGCATCCCCGGAATGATGCCCCCATAAAAGGCCTTCTCGCTGTTCACCGGATCGGCGCCATGCTCGGCGGCGATCTTCAATACACCGAAGATCTTCCGGACAGACGCCTCCAGCTCGTCCTGCGCACAGAGGACGCCAGCCGCGGACAGGAATAGGAACAGAAGAATTCGCACTGTTTACTTGGAGTAGCGCGTCGCCTTCTTGGTTTCATGGCGTTCCAACGCCAGCCCGATCAGCCGGTCCAACAGCGTCGAATACGGCACACCCGTGTACTCCCACATCTTCGGATACATGCTAATCGAAGTGAACCCTGGAATGGTGTTCACCTCATTCACAAAGAACTGCCCCGTGGCGCCATCCATCAGGAAGTCCACCCGGCTCATCCCCTGCACCTCGCAAGCCCGGCAAGCCGCCACAGCCAGCCGGCGCATCTCCGCCGTCTGCTCAGCCGAAAGCTTCGCCGGCAGCTCAATCACGGCTTTGTCCAGCAGGTACTTGTCTTCGTAATCATAGAACTCCCGCGACGGCAAAACCTCGCAAGGAATCGACGCCTCAATCGGGTCATTCCCCAACACGGCGCACTCGAACTCCCGGCCAATGACCGCTCGTTCGATGATGATCTTGACGTCATACTCCGCCGCCACGCGCAGAGCCTCTTCCAACTGCGCCCGGTCTTTACACTTCGCGACGCCAACGCTAGACCCCAAATTCGCCGGCTTCACAAACACCGGATACCCAAACTGAGCCTCAATCGCGCCAGCGTCGAGATGACCTCGGAACTGCGTAGCAAACTCAACAACCGGAAGCCCATGAGCGCGACAGACCTGCTTCATGACCTCCTTGTCCATAGCGAGCGCCGAAGCCAAAACCCCCGGCCCGACATAGGGCAGATCGGCCAACTCAAACAACCCCTGCATCGTCCCATCTTCGCCAAAGGTGCCATGCAAAGCCGGAAAGACGACGTCAATCGCGCCATTCGCCCCCGGCTGAGGAAGCAAGGGAGCGGGCTGCCATTCGCCCGACTTAGAGATAAAGATCTCCTGAACGTCGTACTTCTCCCGATCGAGCGCCGCGAGGATCGACTTCGCCGACCGCACCGAAATCTCATGTTCTCCCGAGCGTCCACCATAAACCACAGCCACTGTAATCTTCATAGAATCCTTTTCCCGTCGGCACGCCATCCCAGCCCGACAACAACCCCATCCCCACCAGCACCACAACTCCGACCGCCCCCACCGCGCGCATGACCAAACTGCCCGCCGACCACTCCCGCACCACCCACCATATCCACACCCCTCCCGCGCGCACCGATATCCCCGCGCCCGCCAAACACCCCATCGCGCGCAGCACCAAACTGCCCGCCGACCACTCCCGCACCACCCACCAGATCCGCACCCCACCCGCGCGCACCGCCATCCCCACGCCCGCCAAGCCCCCCATCGCGCACACCACCAAACCGCCCGCCGACCACTCCCGCACCAGCGACCAGATCCGCACCCCACCCGCGCGCACCGGCATCCCCGCGCCCACCAAACGCCCCATCGCGCGCGTCACCGAACTGCCCGCCGACCTCTCCCGCACCGACCACCAAATCCGCACTCAACCCACGCGCATCGCCATCCCCGCTCCCCCCAAACACCCCATCGCGCGCAGCCCCAAGCTGCCCGCCGACCACTCCCGCATCACCCACCAGATCCGCACCCCCCCCGCGCGCACCGGAATCCCCACACCCGCCAAGCGCCCCATCGCGCGCATCACCAAACCGCCCTCCGATCACTCCCGCACCGGCACCTAGATCCGCACCACACCCGCGCAGTCCGGCATACCGCCCGGCACCCACAACCGCACAATCCCCAACCCCAACACCAATTTCCGCACCCAACCCGCGCGCACCGACATCCCCCAACTCGTCAAAAACCCCAACGCGCGCATCACCAAGCTGCCCGCCGATCACGCCCGCACCGGCAGCCAAACCCGCACCACCCCCACCGGCCCACACCATCATAGAATCCGCTTCCCCAACGCCGACATCATCAACTCCACCGCCAGGTCCGCCGTCCGGTTGGCCACGTCCAACACCGGATTCACCTCCACCACCTCCAGCGAAACCAACTTCGCCGCATCCGACAAAATCTCCATCGCCAGATGCGCTTCCCGGTACGTCATCCCGCCTCGCACCGGCGTGCCCACCCCAGGCGCCTCGTCCGGGTCCACCGAGTCCATATCGAACGACAAGTGAATCCCCGCCGTCCCCGCCGAGGCGATCGCGATCGCCTCCTCCATCACCCGCGGCAACCCCTTCTCATCAATGTCCCGCATCGTGAACGCCCGCACCCCGGACTGCTTCACATGCGTCGCTTCCAACAGA
>CANIFK010000409.1 GCA_947466555.1 Acidobacteriota bacterium
ATCAAGAAGCCCCCGTATTTCGACAAGCCCGTCGATCCGGAAACGTCCATCACCGACATCACCGGCCTCCGCGTTCTCGCCACCCTGGGCGACTCGGTCACCACCGATCACATCTCCCCGGCCGGCAACATCGCCAAGGACTCGCCCGCCGGCAAGTACCTGATGGACCTGGGCGTCGCCGCCAAGGACTTCAACAGCTACGGCGCCCGCCGCGGCAACCATGAAGTCATGGTGCGCGGCACGCTCGCCAACATCCGCTTGAAGAACGCCATGGTCCCCGGCACCGAAGGCACCTGGACCGTCCACGTTCCCTCGGGTGAGAAGATGTGGATCTACGACGCGTCCATGAAGTACCAGGCCGCCGGCACTCCGCTCATGATCATCGCCGGTAAGGAATACGGCTCCGGCTCCTCGCGCGATTGGGCCGCCAAGGGCGTCGCGCTCCTGGGCGTCCGCACTGCCATCGCCGAAAGCTTCGAACGCATCCACCGGTCGAACCTGGTCGGTATGGGTGTTCTGCCGCTCGAATTCGTCGACGGCGCGAACAAAGAATCCCTCGGCCTCACCGGCTTCGAGGAGATCTCTGTCACCGGCGTGAAGGAAGCCATCTTCGGCAACAAGATCGCCACCGTCACCGCCACCGCGGCCGACGGTTCCGTGAAGACCTTCAACGCCAAGGTCCGCATCGACACCCCGATGGAAGTGGAATACTACCGCCACGGCGGCATTCTTCCCTTCGTGCTCGGCCAGCTCGCGGCCCGCTAAACAATCAACAAAACCAAACGAAGAGGGCGCCGCGCAACCGGCCCCCTCTCTGCGTTCCCAGGAACAAACATGCGCACAATTCTCTTCCTTTTCACGCTAACCCTCGCCGCCCAAACCCCCGAGTCCATCTGGCGCGCCGCCCGGTCCAAGCAGCCCGCACCCGAGGCACAACAGCCGCCCCAACTCCTTCAGGTCTCCACGCTCGATGCTCTCCTCCGCGGCCTCTACGCCGCCTCCTACACCGTCGCCGACCTGAAACAACAAGGCGATTTCGGCGTCGGCACCTACGAAGGGCTCGATGGCGAACTGATCGCCCTCGACGGCCGCTTCTACCAGATGCGCGCGAACGGCCAGCTCACCGAAGCCACCGATAAAGACAAGATCCCCTTCGCCGTCCTGGTCAAGTTCAAAGCCGACGTCCAGTTCTCCGCGCGCAACGTCACCCAGGTCCAACTCGGCGAGCTCATCGATTCCCTCATCCCCACCAAAAACCATTTCTACGCCATCAAAGTCCACGGCACCTTCCGCGATCTCACCACCCGCGCCATCGCGAAACAGGTCCTGCCCTACCCGCCGCTAGCCGACCTGATCCCCGGCCAAAGCGTCTTCAACTACGCCAACATCGCCGGCACCGCCGTCGGCATCCGCAGCCCGTCCTTCGTCGCCGGCATCAACCAGGTCGGCCACCACTTCCACTTCGTCTCCGACGACCGCAAGTCCGGCGGCCACGCCCTCGCCTTCACCACCGGGGACGTGACGCTCGAAATCCAACAGCTCCGCCGCCACGCCATCTGGCTACCCGACGACGAACCCTTCCGCAAAGCCGTCCTCCCTGTCCAATAACCCAGACAATCCCTAGGTGACTGTCACCAAGGAATTGTCTGGGGGGGGGCGGATTACCCCCACCAAGGCTCGCCCGGCACCAACTGGCTCTTCAAATAATCGAAGTCAAAATCCAGCCCCAAACCGGGCGCCGTGGGCACCGTCAACAGGCTGTTCTTCACAATCGGCGGATTGCCCTTCACCATCTTCTCCACGTGCCGCGTCGCCCGCCCCAGCGCGCTCTCGCTCCGATAGAAGTTGTGAATCGCGCTGCCAAAATGCGCACTCGCATACGTCAGCACGATCGACCCCACATTGTGCAGCGCCACCGGCGTCCGCGTCTGATACGCATAATCGGCAATCTTCCGCGCCCCCGTAAATCCGCCGCAAAACGCCAGATCCGGGTGAATAATGTCGCACGACTGCGCGTCGATAAACGGCTTGAACCCGCGCACCATCTCCAGCTTCTCGCCCGTCAGAATCGGGATCCGCGTCGCCCGCTTCAACGCCATCCACCCCTCGTGATGTGGCACGTTAATCGGGTCTTCCAGGAACAACGGATTCATCGGCTCCACAGCCTTCGCAATCGCAATCGCGCTCGGCGTGTCCGGCTCATTGTGGCAGTGTACGGCAATGTCGATATCGTCGCCCACCGCCTCGCGAACGTTCATATAAGCCCGCGCCACATTGCGCAGTTGCTGGCTCGTCAACGTCGTCGCATACCGCGCCGACGGCACCCCCAGCGTCGAATCGATGCCGATCTTAAACGTGTTGAACCCCTCCGACGCCGACTTGATCCGCGCCGCCCACTCCTTGCACGATCCCTTGTCCAACATGTTCAGCCCGATCCCGTGCGAATACATCGGAATCGCCTCCCGGAACGGCCCGCCCAGCAGCACATTCACCGGCTTGCCCAGCAGTTTCCCGGCCAGGTCCCACAGCGCCATATCGATCCCGCTGATCGTCGGAATATGCGCCATATAGGTGTGCATCAGCGTCGTCAGCTCATGAAAATGGACCTCGATCGATAGCGGGTCCTTCCCGATCAACTTCGCCTCCATCGTCGCAATCCGCGCCCGCGCCATCGGCCCCGTCGCCCCCGCCTCGCCATACCCGGAAATCCCCGCGTCCGTGTCGATCCGGATCAGGCAATTCCCCGCAATATTCTGCAGCGCCATCGCTTTGATGGCGGTGATTTTCACCTTCCCCTGAATCGGCGCCGCGGCACGGGCCAGGGCAGGGAACAGGGGAAGTGTCTTCAATAGATCGCGGCGCGTAAGAAGCATGCGGCCAAATCGTATCATGGCTATATCCATGCTGTCTGTACTTCTTTTGTCCGCCGCCATCACCGTTTCGCCCTCGGGTGGAGTGAAGGCGTTTGAGCAGGCTCGCGATCAGGTTCGCCAGTCCCGCAAGGCCGGGACCATCACGCTCCAACCCGGCGATTATCTGGTCGATCACACCGTCGAACTCGACGCTCGCGAACCCGCCGGAACCGTCTACCGCGCCGCCCCCGGCGTGCGCTGGATTGGCGGCGTCCGTCTCGCGCAGTGGCGCCCCGTGCAGGACACGGAAGTGTTGAAACGCCTCTCTCCTGAAGCGCGCTCCAAAGTGTTGGTGCACGATGTCGCGAACCTCGGCGCCTTCCAGGCACGCGGCTTCGGCCGTGCCCACCTGCCTGCCCATTCGGAACTTTTCTTCCAAGGCGCGCGCATGACCGTCGCCCGCTGGCCCAATGATGACTTCGCCCGCATTGCCGAATCACTCGATACCGAAGCCCCCGACGATGGCCACGGCAAGCCCCTCGGCCGCCTCCCCTTCGGCTTCCGCTTCGAAGGGGACCGCCCCGCCTCCTGGGCTCCTGACGCCAACATCTGGGTCCACGGCTACTGGTCCTGGGACTGGGCCGATAGCTACGAACGCGTCGTCAAACTTGACCCGAAGACTCGCGAGTTAACCACCGCCGAACCCCACGGCCTCTACGGCTTTCGCAAAGGCCAGCGCTATTATTTTCTGAACGTTCTCGAAGAACTGGACAAGCCCGGCGAATACTATCTCGACGCGAAAGCCAATCGCGTCTACTTCTGGCCCCCGTCGGACCCAGCCAGCGCAGAAGTCTTCCTCTCCCAGCTCGACACCCCCATCTTCCGCATCCGCAACGCCAACCGCCTCACGCTCGATGGCTTCACCATCGAAGCCACGCGCGGCACCGCCATTGAAGTGGAGGGCGGCAGCGCCGTCACCATCACCAACACGAATATCCGCAACGTCGGCAACTCCGCCGTCATCGTCAACGGCGGCAAGGAGCACAGCGTCCTCCGCTCCGAACTCTCCTACCTCGGCGATAGCGCCGTCGAAATCACCGGCGGCGACCGCACCACTCTCGCCTCCGCCAACCACCGCGTCGCGGACTGCGACATCCACCACATGGGTCAGTGGGTCCGCACCTACAACCCCGCCGTCAAGATCAACGGCGTCGGCAACCACATCGCCCACAACCACATTCACGACGCCCCCCATGCCGGCATCATCATCACCGGCAACAACCATCTCATCCAGTACAACAACATCCACCACCTCGCCCTCGAAACCGGCGATGTCGGCGCCATCTACGTCGGCCGCGACTACACGGAACGCGGCACCTTCATTCGCTTCAATTACATCCACGAACTCGGCGGCGTCGGCCTCGGCTCCATGGCCGTGTATCTGGACGATTGCGCCAGCGGCATCAACGTCTTCGGCAACATCTTCTACAAGGTGAAGTATGGCGCCTTCATCGGCGGCGGCCGTGACAACATCATCCAGAACAATGTCTTCATCTCCGCCAGTCCGGCCGTCCACGTCGATGCCCGCTGCATCGATCCCAAGCCCGTGTGGCACAACATGGTCTACGACACGATGAAGCCCAAGGTGCTCGCCCCGGGGCCGTTCCTGACGCGCTACCCGGACCTCCGCGACATCCTACCCTACCTCGCGAAAAACGACGGCGTCCCGCCCGAGGGGAACTACATCCGCCGCAATCTTATCTATGGAGACGGCATCTCCATCCGCCAGCCCGCGCGCCCCTATGTCACCGCGGTAGCGGAGAACACAACCCTTACCGACATCACCGGCTTCGACCCCGCAACCGGTTCCTATGTCATTCCCGAATCCGCGCCCCACACGCCCATCCCGTTCAAAGAGATCGGCCCCCGCACCGCGAAGTGATTCTGGCGGCGCCGGAGTCCCCAGCCCCGCACAATTTCATCAGGGTATTACGCCTGAATCGATAGATAACGACGCCTGAATACCTCCGAAGGATTCCGCCGTCGCTGAACTCTGCGCCAGGTCGTGTCGCTGAAACATTAAGAAAACCCTCCATTGACACCGGCGTAATGTTTTTATACTATCGCCCAAATCCGGTAATTCCGGATTTTTAGTCGTAACAAAAAGGGGATCAATGATGCGCGCTTCGTTTGCCGCTATCGCTGTGCTTTCTCTCCTGGCCTCCGCCGCTCCGGGCTGGAGTCAGGCCGTCTATGGAACCATCGTTGGCTACGTTGCCGACTCCTCCGGCGCCGCCGTACCCAACGCCAAAGTCACCATCACCGACATGGGCCGTGACGTCACCCAGACCACCACGACCAATGAATCCGGCAACTTCACCCAGCGATTCCTCATCGTTGGCAAGTACCGCGTCCGCGTCGAAGCCGGCGGCTTTAAAGCCCACGTCCAGGACAACATCCCCGTCTCTGTCGATACCGAAATCAAAGTGGAGTGCCGCCTGCAAATCGGGGAAATGAATCAGACCGTCGAGGTCACCTCCGAAGCCGGCATCCTCAAAACAGAACGTTCCGACGTCGCCACCACCTATACCGAACGCACCGTCACCGAACTCCCGGTCCTCAACCGCC
>CANIFK010000410.1 GCA_947466555.1 Acidobacteriota bacterium
ATGTAGTGGGAAGAAACGCCGCAGAGTTGGGCACGGAAATTGGATTGGGCCGATTCCTCCAGGTAGAAGAGATCGCCGGGATGAATCTTTGCTGCGGGCGAGGCGTGCCAGATGAACTCGGTGCCCGGGGAGCGGCCGTAGAGTAGGGTACGTAGCTTCATACGGACCGGGCGGAGATCGCCGGATCCGTCGCCGGGAAGTTGGGTTTCGATGGCTTCGGCGAGGACCACGGTGAGGTCCGGAGCAAGCACTTCGCACGGTGGGGGCGTGGCGCAGGTCGTAGCCCAGATAGTGGCGGCAAAGAGGAGGGCGAGGACCGGGCGCATGGCTTCAGTTTACTTGGGGTCGAAGAGGACCTGGCGGCAGGCGCCGGGGAGGAGTTGGAAGGTGGGGTTCTGGCGGCCTCGCGCGGGGTGGACGGTGTAATGGCCTGGCGGAATGTTCCGCCATTCGGCGAGGCCGCGGGCGTCGGTCTTGTTTTCGATGGTGCCAGTAGGACCGGTGAGGCGGATGGCGCTGTGTGTGGCTTGTTGGAATCCGATGCGCACGTAGGTTTCCTGATGCTGGCCGGCGGCGAGTTCCTGGAAGAACTGCTGGCGTTTGACGCTACCGGCCCAGGTTTGGCCGGTCTCGCCGCAGGACTTGGCGCGGAGCGGCGTGCCGGCTTCTTCGATGTAGATGACCTCACCCGCGCGGAGGCTATTCGCTGCAAACCAGAGGAGCGTGAACTCAGTGCCTGGCGAAGGTCCGTAGATGAGCTTACGGAGACGCATGCGGATGGGGACTCGCTGTTCCCAGTTGCGAAGCTGTTTCGGCGCTTCATAGGTGTCCATGGACTCAGCGATTGCTACGACTAATCCTGGGCGAATGGCATAGCAAGGCGGGCTGGTCGCGCAGGACATGGCGGACAGGCCGACAGCGAAGAGTACGGCAAGTACCAGAGGCACCATTTCAGTTTACTTGTGTGATAAAGTTTCACCCACACGTTAGACCGCAACGTGAACGGAGAAACAAGGGGTCATTTGAATGCACATTTGTCGCATCGCTCTTGCTTTGGTAATTGGCGCCAGCCTGTTCGGACAGGCTGAGCGTGGCACTTTCAACGGAACTGTTCTCGACCCATCGGGCGCCGCCGTGGTGGGCGCGACGGTGAAGGTTGTGAATCCAGCAAATGGCGTGGAATTCACCTCATTGACGACGGATGCCGGCGTCTACCGCATGCCGTCGCTATCGCCCGGAACGTATCGAATTACAGTGTCGGCGCCGGGCTTCAAGGGCGCCATCCGGCAGAATGTTGTACTGGCTGTGGCGCAGACGTTGACGGTTGATTTCCATCTGGAAGTCGGCAATATTTCCGATCAAATTACGGTGTCGAGCGAGGCGCCGTTATTAGAAACCGGTACGGCAGAGATCGGGAGCTATGTAACAAAGAAAGAGTTCGACGCCTGGCCGATCGCGGTGGGTGGCGGGCGGCGGCAGATTCAACAGTTCATCTTTACCTCGCTGCCCGGTTCGGTGGGCGGCACGTGGCAGGGGTCGATCAACGGCGGGCAGAACTACTCGCACGAAATTCTGATCGACGGCATTTCGATTGGGCGCATGGATCTGGCTGGCGGCGCGAACTCCGAGTTCAGCCCTTCGGCCGAATCGATCAGCGAATTCAAAATGCAGACCGGCACGGTGAGCGCGCAGTATTCGGGCGGGCAGACTTCGGTGGCGAACTTTGCGACCAAGAGCGGCACGAACTCGCTGCATGGCTCGGCATACTACTACGGCCAGAACGATGCGTTGCGCGCGAATGCGTTCAACAGCAACGCGGCGGGGATTAAGCGCCAGCCGTACAAGCAGCACAACTATGGCTACTCGGCCGGCGGACCGGTGATGATTCCGAAAGTTTATGACGGGCGCAACCGCACCTTCTGGTTCCACAACATGGAGCGGACGACGCAGGCCGATTACAACCAGAGCGGGTTTGTGCATCTGCCCACGCCGGAGTTCAAGCAGGGTAACTTTTCGAGCCTGTTGAATCCAGGCTTCACTGGCAACGCCGGGTCCGGGACAACCGTCGGTACGGATGCATTAGGCCGACCGGTTCAGTTTGGCGCGATCTACGATCCGCGGTCCGCGCAGCAGGTTGGGAACACAGGTACCTGGGTGCGCAGCATCTTTCCTGGGAACATTATTCCGCGGAGCCGCTTTGGCGCCGTGCCGTCAAAGATCCTGGAGTTGGCTCCGATCGACGATCCGATCTTCAGCGGGATGCAGAACAACATGCCCGCGATCGGCACATGCTGCCCGAACTTCCGCGAACGGATGCTGACGTTCAAAGGCGACCACAACATCAACACCCGCCACCGGTTGAGCGGCATGATCAACCGGAACTTCCGTGTACGCTACAACTCCGGCTCGCCGCGCTGGGGCGCGCCTCCCGGATCGCCCACCAACGTGTACCAAAACCAGGACACGCCGGGCACGATGGGCCGACTGGCGTATGATTTCACGCTGACGCCGACCCTGTTGGGCCGCGCGAACCTCGGATACAACCGGTTCGGCAACATGAACGAGAGTGTGTTCGTGGACCAGGATTGGCCGGCGAAGCTGGGCATGACGAATGTTCCGGGGGTTCATTTCCCGGTGTTGAACTTTAGCGGGCAGCCCTTCCAGGGTGGCGGCATCGGCGCCGGCGGACGTCTGGGTTCGAACAACCGCGGCGGCAGCTTCAACGGGTCGACAATCGGCCAGGTGGACCTGACCAAAGTCAGCGGTAAGCACAACTTTAAGTTCGGCTTCGAACAGCGGCGCTACTACTACAACACGCGCAACAAGTCCGGTTCGGGCGACTTCAACTTCTCGCCGAACCAGACCGCGCTGCCCGGCTTCATCAACCAGACGGGACACAGCTTCGCCAGCTTCCTGCTGGGCGACTATGCTTCGACCAGCCGCGGCATTGCGGCCTCCAACTTCGGTCACCGCTGGCGCCAGACCGGCCTCTACTTCCAGGACGACTGGAAGCTGACGCCGCGCCTGACGCTCAACATTGGCTTGCGTTGGGAGATCGTGGGCGGGCTGGCGGAAGTGGCCGGCCGCATGTCGGCGATTGACTTCAGCGTTCCGAATCCTGGCGCGGGCAACCGTCCGGGCGCGCTGGTGTTTGCCGACGACCGCAATCGCAACGGCTTCATGGACACCTACTGGAAGCAGATCTCGCCGAAGTTCGGCTTTGCCTACGCGGTGTCGAACAAACTGGTGATGCGCGGCGGCTACGGCATCAACAACACACCGGCCATCTCCAACGGCTTTGGTTTTGGCGGCACGCAGGGGTACAACGGCAGCATCAGCGTCACCTCGGCCAACACGTTGGTGCCATTCGCGGAGGCTCCGTTGGGGAACATTTCCAACCCGTATCCGAGCTTCGCCGGTACGTTGCCGAACAAGATCCCGACGCTCGTCAACGGTCAGGGCATCGACTACTATCCGTTGAACGGCAACCATCTGCCCTATGTTCAGAACTGGAATTTCGGCTTCCAATATCAGCTGCCGGCGCAGACGGTGGTGGAAGTGAACTACGTGGCCAACAAGGGTACGCGTCTGATCGCGCGTGGCTTTGTGAACCCGAACAACCTGCCGTTTACGGCCACGCAGCAGTATGGCGACATTCTGCCGCGGCCGTGGACGTCGGCGAGCCCGATCCCGGCGCCGTTCCCCGGCTTCGTGGGCACGAACCTGCAGGCTTTGCGGCCGTATCCGCAGTACACCGGCATCAACAGCATCTTCCCGAACAACGGGTCGTCGTCCTACCAGGGCCTGCAGGTGCAGGTGACGCGGCACTTCTCCAAGGGCCTGGCCGTGCTGGGCGCCTACACCTTCTCGAAGACCATCGGCATGGCCGATAGCGCTTTGGATTCCGAAGGCGTAGCGGACATCTTCAACCAGCGCCTGGAGCGCAGCATCATCAACTACCACTATCCGCACGTGGCCAAGTTGAGCTGGATTTATGAGCTGCCGATTGGCGTGAATAAGACTGTGAAGCTGAACCGCATGGTGGACAAGTTCATTGGCGGCTGGCAGCTTTCCGGTATTCAGAACTGGCGCAGCGGCGCCCCGGTGGCGATTAGCACCGGCGGCATCAGCCTGCCCACGGGCAGCTCGGCGCGGCCGGACCTCGTGCTCGGCGTGCCGATCGTGCTGAACTCCGACGCGGGAATCAACTTCCGCGGCATCAATAACGGCACGGCGTACTTAAACCGCGCGGCGTTCTCCAATCCTCCGGTCTTCGCCGGCGGGCAGAACGTTGTGACGCGGCTGGGAACCGTTGGGCCGTACCTGCCCAACATCCGCGACCGTCGGCTGACCACGTTTGACGCCAGCATCCAGAAGATCTTCAAGGTGGACGAGCAGCGCTTCTTCGAACTGCGCGGCACGTTCTTGAACGCGTTCAACTGGGCGGGCGTCGGCGGGTTGAACACAAACCTGACGAGTCCGTTCTTCGGTCAGTACACGGGTCAGCAGCTTGGCCCGCGCAACATTGAAATCGCTCTGCGCTTTACGTTCTAATCAGAGGGATGTCACAACACCAACAAGGGGACCGGCCGCGGCCGGTCCCCTTAACCATTCCGGGGCTCCCACCGGCGAACCCCACGTATTCGCAGGCAACCGTGCTGGGGAATCTCGTGTTTGTCTCCGGCATGCTGGGGATCGATCCGCTGACCAACCGGCTGGCCGGGGACGATATGCGTTCGCAGACGCGGCAGGCTTTGTTGAATATTGAGCGGATTTTGAAGGAAGCCGGATCGGGGCTGGACCGCGTGGCGCGGTGCAATTTGTACCTGACCGACTACGGTCGGCTGTCGGAGGCGAACGAGGTCTACGCCGAGTTCTTCTCCACGCACAAGCCGGCGAAGACGGGCGTCGGTGTGTCGGAGCTGTGGGCCGGCGCGCTGATTGAGATTGAAGTGACGGCGGCGCTGTAGCCATGCGCTGGCTGGTGGCGTTGGCGCTGGCTGCGGCCGTCTGGGCGGAGACGGGCAGCCGGGCGTGCGCGCCGTGCCACCGTGAGATTTTCGAGAAGCAACGGCAGAGCGGGATGGCGCGCAGCAGCGGGCGCGTCGGGGATGGGTTTGAGAAGTTCGACGCGGGCGTTTTCCGCGGGCCGGGGGCGCGGTATCGCGTGACGCCGTCGTATGAAGTGGACTTCGGCCGGGGCACGTTCCGGATGGAGTATTTCGTAGGGTCGGGCGCTGTGGGGCGGAGCTATGCGGGGTTCGTGGACGGGTTTCTGTTCCAGTCGCCGGCGTCGTATTATGCGGCGCGCGGGGCGTGGGGGTTGTCGCCGGGATATTCCACGAAGTCCTTCGTGGATGTGGCTCGGCCGGTGGAGAGTGCGTGTTTGCAGTGCCATGCCAGCGGGGCGCGGGTGGTGGCGGGGACGCAGAATGCGTATGCCGATCCGCCGTTTGCCGAGGGCGGCGTGGG
>CANIFK010000411.1 GCA_947466555.1 Acidobacteriota bacterium
CCATCGCCGAAGCCCAGGAACTCATCGCCCTTGTTCTCCGCCGAATCAATGATCTGCTTGATCAGAATGGCCTTCGAAAAACTCTTGTAGTCGTCCAGCGCGCCGTAGACGTGCGGTCCGAAATACTTGTTCAGCCCCAGAATCGACGTCTCGTGCTTCACGTATTTGTCGTCCGTGCCCGACGCCAGATACAGCTTCAGCCCGCGCTCTTTCAGCCCGTCCAGAAGCGCAATCGAACCTGGCACCAGCCAGGTCTCCGGCGAAATCCGCTCGGCTTCCAAATCGTCGATGCGGCTCTTGATCTTCACCATCAGCCGATCGAGGTACATGTGTTTGTACACCAACGGCTCTTCCGGCTTGCCGCCGCGCTTGGCGATCTGCTCGGCGAATTCGATCATCTGGTAAATCGTCTGGCGGCCCGTAAGCCGGCTGACGTATTCCATGACGATGGCGTGCAACTGCTCATCCGTCTCGCCCGACTTCAAGTCGGCGAGAATCTCCACCATCATCGGAACCATCTCTTCCACCCACCCGGAGCGGATCAGGGAGAGCGTGCCGTCAAAGTCAAAGAGGGCGACGCGCGCGTTCAGCGCATGCGCACCAGGGCGCAGAGTTTCAATCATTCTTCCCGCTATTTTCGCACGACTCCCCCCGCGCCCACCCGTTTGCATCACACCGCAGCTTCAAATTTCCCCAACAAACCGTCTCTCCGCGCTGGAACGGGCGCCCCTCAAACCGGCATCCCGGCGGCTTACCGTCCGGCCACTGCGCCAACAACCGCACAATCCGGTTCCCGCTCCCCAACAGCCCACCCCACTCCGCCGGCGTCTCCACATCTTCGTACTGCAGCACCCGCAAGCCCGGAAACAAGCCGATCAATTCGTTGTTCCCCAAACCGCCGGGCAACAACCGCACGAAAGTCGTATCGGAATGGAAGCCCTCCACAACAATCAACCCACCCGGCTTCAACGCCCGCAACAAACGCGCCGGCAAATCGGGCGGCAGGAAATAACACAGCACGATCAAATCCCACTGCGCCTCCCCATAGGCAAACTCGGCATACCCAACCCGTTCCGCCTTGATCCGCAACCCACGCCGCCCCGCCTCCGCCCGCGCCTGCGCCACCCCCTCATCGGAAATATCAATCCCCGTGACGTCCCAACCCTGCTCCGCCAGCCAGAACGCGTTCCGCCCCTGCCCCATACCAACGTCCAAGGCCCGTCCCGCCTTCCGGCCACTCACCGTCCGCACAAGAAACGCGTTCGGCGCCGTCGAAAAAACTTTCGCCGGGTCCTTGTACATCTCGTTATAGGATTGCCGCGCCGCTTCCGCCGCCTGCCCCCATACCGTTGATGCCGCCAGAACAAAGCCGATCAGACGAACCACATCCCCCACGGAGCCCTCCAATCCCGGCCCAGAATCTTTCCCGCAACTATATCCAAATCATTTCCAGAACTGAAACCAACTCCGGCTCTTTTGCGGCGGCTCCAGCGCCCCCGGATGCAACGCCCTGCCCTGAATCACAGCCTGCGGATGCGTCGTCAACAGTGCCTCCGCGTAGTCTTCCCCGTACCGTTCACTCACCAGCACCCGCACCTGGTCCAACCGCGTCGTTCGCCGCTCCAGATCATGCGCATCGCTCGCCAGAAAATGCACCAACCCCCGCGCCATCAGCTCCTCGGAAAACTTCCGCGCATCCGTCCCAAACGTCCCCAACAACGACCCGCCCGTCACCTGCAAATACGACCCCGCATCCACCCACCGCTGCAGCCGTTCAATATCCTTCCGCAACAGCCAGTTCCGCTCCGGATGCGTGACGATCACGCCCATCCCCGCCCCCTGCATCCGCGCAAAAATCTCCTCCGTGTTCGGGAAGATCATCATGTCGCTGAACTCCACCAACACCCACCCCAGCCCATTAATCGAATACTTCCGAGGGTCCACCAGCGCTTCCTGAATGTTGTCCAGCTTCAGGTGAAAATCACACCCCGTGTGAATCCGGATCCGGGTTCCCAGCTTCTCCTGCAACTCCGCCCGGCGCTCAGCAATCAGCGCCGGCTGGTACTCATACGTGGCATCCGCGTGCGGCGTCCCCACGATGTCGGTCGTACCGGTTGCCGCCGCCATTTCCAACATGGCGACACTCATCTCCAGCGACCGGGACCCATCGTCCATCCCCCACAGAATATGGGAGTGAATATCAACCATCGATTCTCTTCTGCCCCTCGTTCCACCGCGCCCGCACGCCGCGCCGCAACGCCTCCATCGCCATGCACAACGCCACGCTCGTCGCGTGCCCCGCTTCCACCGGAGCGTTAGGCTCCTTCCGCGATTTCACGCACTCCAACAGGTTCCGTATATGCATCCGCGTGGCGGAGTTGAACGTGCCCGGCTCCACTTTCTGCATCGACGGCTTCAGCTCAATCGCCTTCGGGTCCTCCCGGTACAACGCATAGCTCTCGCGCCCCACATCGAACCGCGCCTTCGACCCGTTGTACTGCACCAACTGGTCCAGCGTCCCCGAATACCGCATGGCTTTATAACCAACCGTGAACGTGGCCAAATAGTTTTCCGGATACTCCAGGCACATCGTCGTCGTCTCCGGCACCTCCACCCCGGCCAGATTCGGACGCCCCCCGCCCACAACAACGGCCGAAGGAATCCCCGAATTCATCATCCAGTGAATCGAGTCCACAATGTGCGCCGCCTGCCCAATCATCAGCCCGCCGGAGTAGTCCCAGTAGTAATACCAATTGAAGAACCGCGCCGGATCGGCGTCCCGTTTCGGTGCCGTTCCCAGCCACGCCTTCCAATCAATCTCGCCCTCAAACTTGCCCTGCCGGACACTCGTTTGATGGTTGTACCACCAGCCATTCACCAACCGGACATCGCCCACTTCGCCCGACCCCAGGATGCCTTTAGCTTCCTGAAACAGCGGAAAACTCCGCCGCTGCGTGCCCACCTGTACGATCCGCTTCGTCTTGCGGACGGCCTCAATCACCCGATACCCTTCCTCGGGCGTATGCACCATCGGCTTCTCAACGTAGACGTCTTTGCCCGCGTTCACTGCGTCAATCACCATCTGCGCATGCCAGTGGTCCGGCGTCGCCACCACCACCACGTCCAGCGACTTGTCATCCAGCACGCGCCGGTAATCGGAATACCCTTTCGCCCCCGTCGACGCCGCCTTCAACCCGGCCTCGAGATTCGGCTTGTACACATCGCACACCGCCGCCATCTCCACACCGATCTCTTTAAATTCGCCCGTCAACAACCGTCCACGCCCGCCGGAGCCAATCACCGCGCCGCGCACCCGTTCATTGGCACCGCGAACCGCCGCCGCCGAAGCCGCCGTGAGCAGGAAATTACGCCGTTGCATGATTACCTATCATCCCAAAGTAAGTGAGCCCAAGCACCCTCCTCCTCACCCACGCCGCCGCCACCTGGTTCATGACCGGTCTCATATGGGTCATCCAAGTGGTCCACTATCCCCTATTCGCCCGCGTCGGAGCCGAAGGCTATCGCGAATACCAACTCGCCCACCAGTCGCTCATCTCCCTGATCGTCGGCCCCGCCATGCTGGTCGAAGCCCTCGCCACAGGGGCCATTCTTGTCACCCGCCGCGATGCCCCCGCCATCACCGCCGCCATCCTCCTCGCCATCATCTGGGCATCTACCGCATTCCTCCAAGTCCCCCTGCACAACGCCCTCGCCAACGGCTTCGACGCGCAAGCCCACGCCCGCCTCGTCGACACGAATTGGATCCGGACCATCGCCTGGACCGCCCGCGGCATTTTGGCTCTCTACTTCCTCCGCGCAACAGCATAAAATACCGGGTATGCACCGTCGCACTTTCCTCCCCTTGGCCGCCGTCCCCCTCCTAGGCCAACCGCCCGGCCGCAAGTACAAGACGGCTCTAATCGGCTCCGGTTGGTGGGGCATGAACATCCTGCGCGAAGCCATCGCCAGCGGCGAATGTTCCGTCGTCGGCCTCGCCGATCCGGACCCCGCCCAAATCGCCGTCTGCCAAGCCGAAATCCGCAAACTTTCCTCCGACAAACCCCGCGAGTACCGTGACTACCGCGAACTCCTGCAAAAGGAGCGCCCCGACATCTGCATCGTCGCCACGCCCGATCACTGGCACGCCCTCCCCACAATCGACGCGGTGAAGGCCGGCGCCCACGTCTACGTCGAAAAGCCCATCAGCCACACCGTCGACGAAGGCAAGGCCATGGTCAGGGCCGCCCGCGAAAGCGATCGCCAGGTCACCGTCGGCCTCCATCGCCGCGTCAGCCCCCACTGCATCTCCGGCATGGAATTCCTCAAGTCCGGCAAGGTCGGCAAGATTGGCATGGTCCGCCTCTTCGCCCACGCCGCCGGTGGCCCCGGTGAAAAGACGCCCGATAGCGAACCGCCTCCCGGCATGGATTGGGATCTCTGGCTCGGCCCGGCCCCCAAGCGCGCTTTCAACAAGGCGATCCACCCCAAGGGCTTCCGGCACTTCCTCGACTACGCCAACGGCACACTCGGCGACTGGGGCGTCCACTGGTTCGACCAGCTGTATTGGTGGACCGAAGAACTCCATCCCAAACGCGTCTATTCAACCGGTGGCCGCTTCGTCCGTCAGGATTCCACCGACGCTCCCGACACCCAGATCATGGTCCTCGACTACGAAGGCTTCAAATGCACCTGGGAACAGCGCCACTACGCCGGCAACGCGGCGGAAGCAACTCCCATCGGGGCGTATTTCTACGGCACCAACGGAACGTTTCACCAAGGCTGGCGCGACGGCTGGTCCTGGTTCCCCCACAACAAAAACGAGAAGTCCATCCACGTCGACGCCCAATTGAACTCCCCCGATGGCCAGAACATCAAGGAGCTCTGGGCCGACTTCATGGAGTCGATCAAGAACCGGCGCCGTCCCATCCGCGATATCGAAATTGGTTACCGCGCCACGTCCACCAGCCTGCTCGGCATGGTCAGCATGCGCCTCGGCCGCGCCGTGGAATGGGACGGCAAACAGATCCTCAACGATCCCGCCGCAAACAAACTCCTCCGCCGCGCCTACCGCAAGCCCTGGGAGTACCCCAAGGTCTAACGGACCCGGAACGCCCGGCGGCCGAAATAGTAGGCGGCCGCCGCCCACAGAACTACGCCAACTATCCCGGCTATCTCCAAATCATGTTGGTTGGCGTAGAAGAACTGCACCACCGAAGGTATCCGCCCCGGCAAACGGAAGTCCGCGCCAACCCGGACGAAGAACCCCGGTACGTGAATATAGGTAGGCAACACCGGGTTCGTGTTCGGCCGCCCGGACAGATCCCACAACCGGGTATCCCCCCGTTCATCGGCAACCGAAAGCAATTGCGTCGCTGAACAGGACAGTACATTCACCGCGTCCGCGTGGGCTTGAAACGACCGGATCGCCGATCCGTCCGCCATCGACCAAAGGTGAA
>CANIFK010000412.1 GCA_947466555.1 Acidobacteriota bacterium
GGCCTCGACCGGCCGAATGTGGGCAAAATGCTCGACGGGGCGATCGAGGAGTTACTGGCCGCCTACCCGCTAGAGAACTCCGAAAAGAAAGAACTCGCCGAAGAGCTGAACAGCCTGCGCACCGCGTTAGGTGACTTCGCCTTCGCCACACCGCAACCGTTCTGGACCGCCCGCGAAAAGAAGCAGAAGGGCTCCGGCGGCCTGCTATCGATCACCGTCAATCCATACGCCTGCAAGGGTTGCATGGAGTGCGTCAAGGTCTGCAACGACAACGCGCTGAAGCCCGTGACGCAGACGCCGGAATCCACCGAAAAGCTGCGCCGCAACTGGGATCTGTGGCAGTCCTTGCCGACCACGGCGCCCGAGTTCATTCGCATCGACAGCCTCGACGAAGGCATTGGTGCGCTGCACACGCTGCTGCTCGACAAGAAGAACTACATGGGCATGGTGGGTGGCGACGGCGCCTGTCTGGGCTGCGGTGAGAAAACCGTCGTCCACCTCTTCGTCGCCACCGCCGAAGCGCTGATGCAACCGCGCGTGGCCCGGCAGATTGAGAAAATCGACGACCTCATCTCCAGGCTCGATCAGCACACGCGATTGAAGCTCGCTGCGACGCTCGACCTGAGCGACGATGCCCGCGTCGCCAACGCGCTTGACCATCTGCACAACGCCGACGTCACCCTGGCGAGCTTCTCCGAACAGCTCGACGCCCGCCACGCCGGCAAGACCATCGATCCGGAATGGCTCCGCTGGGTATCGCAGTTGATCGCCAAGTTGAAGCACCTGCGCTGGCAGTACACCGACGGCGCCGGCCGCCGCGGCCGCTCCAGCATGGGCATCGTCAACTCCACCGGTTGCACGTCCGTATGGGCGTCGACCTACCCCTTCAACCCCTATCCGTTCCCGTGGACGAACCACCTGTTCCAGGATTCCCCGTCCATGGCCATGGGCATCTTCGAAGGCCACATGTCGCGCATGGCCGAAGGTTTCGCAGCCATCCGCATGGCCGAACTCGAACTCGACAGCGGCTACCGAAAAGAGAAGCACGCCGAGTTCTTCACCTACTTTAACTGGAAGCAGTTCAGTGAAGAAGAGTTCCACCTCTGTCCGCCCGTCGTTTCCATCGGCGGCGATGGCGCGATGTACGATATCGGCTTCCAAAACCTGTCGCGCATGATGATGTCCGGCAAGCCCATCAAGGTGCTGGTGCTCGACACGCAGGTCTATTCCAACACCGGCGGCCAGGCGTGCACATCGGGCTTCACCGGCCAGGTCTCCGACATGGCGCAGTTCGGCAAGGCGTTCCACGGCAAGGAAGAGATCCGCAAGGAGATCGCGTTGATCGGCATGGCGCACCGCACAACGTTCATCGCCCAGGGCACCACGGCCAATACCTCGCACCTGATCGAATCGTTCGTCGAAGGCCTGAACGCCCGGCGTCCGGCGCTGTTCAATATCTACAGCCCCTGCATGCCGGAGCACGGCATCGCCGACGATCTGGCCGAATTCCAAAGCAAGCTCGCCGTCGAATCGCGGGCATACCCGATTCTTCGTTACAACCCCGACAAGGGCAACCTGCCGGAAGAGTGCCTGAATCTGGACGGCAATCCCTCGCTCGACGACGACTGGCCGACCTACACCCTGAAGTATCAGGACGAAACCGGCGCACCGGGCGAGATGGAAGTCCCGATGACCTTCGCCGATTTCGCCATGACCGAAGGCCGCTTCCGCAAGCAGTTCCGTACAGTTCCGCGCGACGCCTGGAACGACAACATGGTTCTCCTCACCGAGTACCTGGAAGCCGAACCCGACGACCGGGAAGGGAAGTTCCCCTACATCTGGGCCGTCAACAAGAAGAACAAGCTCATTCGCGTCATCCCCGCCGAACCGCTTGTCCGCGCCTGCGAAGATCGCCGTCACTTCTGGCGGCTGTTGAAATCGCTCGCCGGCGTCCGTCCGGCCGTCGACACCACGGCGATCGCCGATCAGGCTCGCAGCGAATTCGCGCAATCGATCGCCGCGCAGTTGTTGGAGATGGTTGCCAACGGCACGCTCCTCGGCGATGGCTCCGCTCCCGCGCCGATAGCCGTCAAAGCCCTCGCCGCGCCAGTTCCCACGGCGACAGCCGCGGCCCCCGCTCCGGCGGCGGCGCCCGCCGAAGCCTCCGCCACTCCCTGGATCGAATCCTCCATGTGCACCTCTTGCGACGAGTGCATGCGGATCAACAACCGCATCTTCGCCTACAACGAGAACAAGCAGGCATTCATAAAGAACCCCAAAGGCGGACCCTATCGCGACCTGGTGAAAGCAGCTGAAAAATGCACGGCCCAGGTCATTCACCCCGGCCAGCCCATGGATCCATCGGAGAAGGATCTGGACAAGCTCGTGAAGCGCGCGGCGAAGTACAACTAGTGCCGCAGGAGTCACTCGCATGAACCTCTTCGGAACAAAACGGTTGTGGCGGGGCGTACATGTCCCGGAACACAAGGAGCAGACCGCGCACCTGCCGATCCGGCGTCTGCCGTTCCCGCCATTGCTCGTCGTCCCGCTGTCGCAACACGCCGGCAAACCCGCGAAGGCCATCGTTCGCGAGGGCCAGGAAGTTGTGCGCGGCGAGCCCATCGCAGAGGCCGATGGCTTCATGAGCGTCCCCATGCACGCCCCCGCCACGGGCCGCGTGGAACGCATCGCCCCGGCGCCCAGCGCCCGCGGCGAATTGACCATGGCCATCTACATCAAGCCGTACCCCAGCGCCAGCCAGGAGGTGCTCTACGGCGCCGATCAGGACATCACGCAGATGTCGCCGGCTGAAGTCATCGCCGCCGTGCAGGCCACCGGCGTCGTGGGTCTGGGCGGCGCGGCATTCCCCACCCACGTCAAATTGAAGCCTCCGCAGGGACGGCATATCGACACCGTCGTCGTCAACGGCTGCGAGTGCGAACCGTATCTCACCACGGACCATCGCGTGATGGTGGAGTACCCCAAACAGGTGCTGCACGGCACGCGTGTGGTGATGCGGGCGCTCGGTGTCGAACGCGCCATCATCGGCGTCGAAGATAATAAGCCCGACGCCATCGCCGCGCTCCGCGAAGCCAATGCGGATCGGCCCGATATCACCATCGAAGCCGTCGCTGCCAAGTATCCACAGGGCGCCGAAAAGATGCTGGTAAAGGTCTTGCTCGGTCGCGAGATCCCCACCGGCGGCTTGCCCGCCGATGTCGGCCTCGCCGTCTTCAACGTCGCCACGCTCGCCCAAATCGGCGACCTTCTTCCGCACCGCCAGGGCCTCATCGAACGCGTCGTAACCGTCACCGGGCCCGCCGTCTCGAAGCCCGGCAACTACCTCATCCCGCTCGGCACGCCGCTGCGCTGGGTGCTCGAACAGGCCGGCTGCACCGATCAGGCGGCGTCGATCATCCTCGGTGGCCCGATGATGGGTCCGGCCGTCGGCTCCTTCGATATCCCGCTCACCAAAGGCGTGACGGGCGTGCTGGTGATGCCCGCGAAGAAGGCCGAAACGGTCTACCCCTGCATCCACTGCGCCGCCTGTGTCGACGTCTGCCCGCTGCATCTGGATCCTTCGCATCTAGGGCTGCTCGCGCGCAAGGATCGCTACGAAGAGATGGAAGAGATCTACCACCTGAACGACTGTTTTGAATGCGCCTGTTGCAGCTACGTCTGCCCGGCGCACATCCCGCTGGTGCAGTATTTCCGAGTCGCCAAGCAGATGAACCGGGAAAGGAAGGCGCGCGCATGAGCGGTGTCACCACAACCATCATCGAAGTCCGCACGTCCCCGCATCTTCACGGTCCACTCTCCGTGGACATGATCATGCGCAACGTGGTCTACGCCATGCTGCCGCTAGCCGCGTTCTCCGTCTGGCAGTTCGGCCTCAGCGCCCTGGTGCTGCTTGCCACGACCACCGCCGGCTGCGTGCTGGCCGAACACATTCTCTGCCGCGCCAATGGCAACGCCTCCACCGTTAACGACTACAGCGCCGCCATCACTGGCCTCCTCCTCGGGCTCACGCTCCCTCCCGGCTTCCCGCTGTGGATGGCGTTGCTCGGCAGCCTGGTCGCCATCGCCCCCGGCAAGCTGCTCTTCGGCGGCCTTGGGTCGAATGTCTTTAACCCGGCCCTCGTCGGCCGCGCCTTCCTGCAGGCCGCCTTCCCGGTGGCCATCACCACCTACACGCCGACTCTGGCCAAGGCCCGCTTCGCCGAATTCGTCCCCACCACCTGGACCATGCCGCTCATGAAACCGCCACCCATCGCCGACTGGATCGCACAGGTCCGCGTCGACGGCTTCACCGGCGCCACGCCATTAGTCCTCCAAAAATTCGACCACATCTACACCGACCCCTGGCCCATGTTCTGGGGCCAGCGCGCGGGCTCATCGGGCGAAATCCCGGGGTTCCTCATCCTCCTCTGCGGCGCCTACCTGGTCTTCCGCCACATGATGGATTGGCGCATCCCCGTAGCGATGCTGAGCGGGGCGGTGGCAGCGGCGGCGGGGTTCCATCTCCTTGACTCCGCCCGCTACCCCGACCCGCTCTTCATGCTCTTTACCGGTGGGCTATTGCTCGGCGCCACCTTCATGGCGACGGACCCGGTGGCCTCCCCCGTCACCCCGCGCGGCATGTGGATCTACGGCGTGCTGATGGGCGTCTTGACCATCCTCATCCGCAACCTGGGCGGCCTCGCCGAAGGCGTCATGTACGCCATCCTCCTCGGCAACGCGCTCTCCCCATTGATCGACCGCCTAACGCCGCCCCGTCCCTACGGCGCCCGCAAACCGGGAGGTGCGATATGAACAGCGTCGTCATGATTCGCTTTCTCGGCGTACTTTCCCTGATCTGCGGCATGCTGATCGTCGGCGTCAACATCGTCACCCACGGCCGCATCCAGGTCAACCAGGAAACCATCCTCCGCGAGTCGCTCACCCAGCTGCTCCCCGGCATGGATCACCAAACGGTCTACGTCATCGAACCTTCCGGCGATCTCACCGTCCACACCGGCGGCGAGACCACCGCCAAACGCCTCTTCGCCGGTTACGACAAAGGCGGCAAACTGCTCGGTGTTGTGCTCGAAGCCAATGAACGCGGCTATGCCGACATCATCTCTGCCATGTATGCCTACTCGCCTTCGGCCAAAACCGTCACCGGTTTCACCGTCGTCGAAATGCGGGAAACGCCCGGCCTCGGCAATAAGATCGGCACCGACCCGGACTTCCTGGCCAACTTCAAAGCGCTCGACGCCAGCCACCCCATCACCGCCGTCAAACACGGCACGAAGAAGAACCCCTGGGAGATCGACGCCATCTCCGGCGCCACCATCTCCTCCCGCGCGGTCGGCCGCCTGCTGGCCAATAGCATCCGCGAAATGGAGCCCGTCATTCAGCGCAACAAAGAGCGCATCGAGCGAGGAAACTGATGAGCACCACCACC
>CANIFK010000413.1 GCA_947466555.1 Acidobacteriota bacterium
CGCCGTCGGGATTGCGGGGGAGGCCGGCGGTGTAGTTGGAACCGTGGAAGGTGTCGTAGCCGGAGAGGGCGGAGCGGAAGTCTGCCTGCATTTCGTTGGTGGCGAAGGAGAGGCCGCCGCCGCGATCGTAATCGAAAACGATTTGGCGGGCGGAGAAGAGACCTTTTTGCAGGAAGTCCTTGAGGGAGAGGAATTCGAGGGCGCCGTTGCGGCGGAGGGGGACCAAGTCGTGCACATTTTCATGCAGGATGAACTGCACGTAGGCGCCGGAGAAGTATTTCTGGGAGAGCTCTTGGGCCCAGCGGGGCCAGGGGTTTTCGGCCATTAGCGGGTCCTGTCCTTCTGATCGAACGGGTTCAGGGAGACGGGCGCGGTGCTCGAGGGCATAGGCGCGATGGTATCGCCGCCGGCGATGGAGAAGAAGTCTTCGATTTCGCGGACGGTGGCTTCGGTGGATTCGACGTCGGCGATCAGGCCTTCGAGTTTTTCGGTGACCATTTGGGGGTCGGTGAGGGTGACGGATTGATCGCGGATGAGTTCGAGGACGTCTTCGATGGCTTCCACCTGGACGTTGATGACTTGGAGATCGTCGACAATTTTGCGGAAACGTTCCTGGCGTTTTTTCAGGATTTCGATGCGCTTCCGGTTGATTTCCTGGACTTTTACGGGTTGTTTGGCGAGGTCGCGTTCGAGGGTTTCGACGTCCTTATCGATGGCGCGGGGGTTGGCGCGTTGGAGGTATTCGGTGTAGGTGATGCCGGCGTTGGCGAGACGGAGGAAGGAGGTGAGGAGGCCGTCGAGGCGATTGGACATCTGGTCGACGAAGATTTGGGAGGTGGAGGAGAGGCGGGCGTAGTTGGCGCGGATGTGCTGGCACATCTGCTGGAGCTTGCCGTAGCGGTCCCGGATCATGGGGGTGAGCTGCTGCTGCATTTGGCGGACGCGGAGGTCGTGCTGCTTCTTTTCCTCCTCATATTTCCAGCTGCGGACGAGGCGGCGGAAGGCGCTGGACTGGGGGACGACGGCCATGTACATGAGCTCCACGCCGGCGGCTAGGAGGATAGGGAGAGCGGTGCCGGAGACGAGGGCGAAGAGCGCGGCGCCGCCGAGGCCGATGACGTTGTACTGCCACTTGAAGGCCTCCTTCAAGTAATTGACGTTTCCGGTCTCGATCTCATCCACCTTGCTGGTGATTTGAGCCTTGTAGTTGTAGTCGTCTGGCATGCCGAACGTTACCAGTGTAGCGGTCTAGAGCAAAGGGAAGCGCTGGCGAATCTCTTCGAGGAGGCGAACGAAGTCGGGATCAGTGGTTATTCCTTTTCGCCAGGCGAGGCCCATCTCGCCGAGGTCGTATTTTGCCATGACTTTGGCGCCGGGGATTTGTTTGCCGTTTTCGTCGGGTTCGCGGCCGAGGAGGATGACCTGATCGGCAATTTCGCAGACGGCGGCGATGTCGTGGCTGACGATGATTGTCGTGTTCAGTTCGTGGGCGTGGGTGACTTCGTTGATCAATTCCTGGACGGCGTCGAGGGCGACGCAATCGAGCCCGGAGAAGGGTTCGTCCATGAGCAGGAACTGTTCGGAGCACATGATTTGCTGGCCGATGGCGATGCGCTGGCGCTGGCCGCCGGAGAGCTGGGCGGGATAGTGATCTTTTCGGTCGGCGAGTTTGAAGCGTTCGAGGAGATCGTTGGCGCGGCGTTCGCGGTCGGCCTGGGGCTTGCCGCTGTGGGCACCGGCGACCATGAGGTTGCTCCAGATTGTCCGGTGTTCGAAGAGCGGGTAGTGCTGGGCGACGACGCCGACCATGCCGCGCTGGACGGGCTTGCCGGGGTGGCCGACGAGGACTTCGCCCGCATCCGGGGTGTTGAGGCCGGCGAGGATGCGGAAGAGTTGCGTCTTGCCGATGCCGGATGGGCCGAGGAGGCCGACGATCTGGCCGGTGGTGGAGCCGGCGCGGAGAATGTCGATGATGTCGAAACTCAAGTCCCGGAGGATTTGGTTGCCGCCGAGTTTGAGGGAGATGTTTTTGACCTGGAGGATCGGGTCTCCGACGGAGTAGCCGTTGGGCATTTATTTGCGCTCCAGGGTGAGTTCGGCGTAGGGGCAAACGATTCGTTTGAAGAAGCCGATGGCGTAATCCTGCGTGAGGCCGACGGAGAGGATGACGATTTGGATGGCGAAGACTTCGGCGAGGTGGAAGTGCTTGTTCTGATTGAGCAGCATGGCGCCGACGCCGCCTTCGGCGCGGGAGATGCCTTCGACCATCGTCAACATCATCCAGCCGATGGCGGCATTTTGACGGAGGACTTCGATGGCGCGATCGGCCGTGCCGAGGACGACGACTTCCCAGACCACCTGCCATTCGGACATGCGGAGGGTGCGGGCGTGATCGAACTTGGACTTCGGGATGGCTTCAATTTCGGCGGCCATGGAGGTGACGAAGAAGACGGACATGCCGAAGACGAGGAGAGAGACCTTGAGCGGACGGCCGCCGCCGACCAGGAGGGTGAAGACGAAGGTGAGGCCGATCAAGCCCAGGAAACGGCCCTTGGCCACCGCGGCGGCAAGCGGGCGGAAGAAGGGCATGACGGTGGCGTAGCAGAGAAGCAGGGAGAGGACGACGGTCCAGGCGAGGGATTCGACGTTGAGGAAGAAGCTGGTGATGAGTTCCTGGCCGAGGCCTTGTTCCATCCAGAGGGTGCCGAGCGCGGCGAAGACTTCGGGCGGCGTGGGCAGGACCTGGAAGGGGGCGACGAACCAGATGACGAGGGCGAGTACCGCCTGCACGGCCACCACCACCCGCATGGAGGCGGAGGTGGCCGTGTGGTTGGGTACGAAGACCTTACTGAGGTCGTTCATTTACTTGCCGGTGGTACCGATTACGATTTCCACGCGACGGTTTTTGGCGCGGCCTTCATCGGTAGAGTTGGGCGCGACCGGGTTCTGCTGGCCGTGGGCGAAGACGCGGACACGACCTTCAGGGAAGCTAAGCGCGGATTGTCCTTCGAGCCAGGTTTTGACGGCGAAGGCACGGGATTCGCTGAGCTGCATGTTGGCGTTGGCGTCGCCGACGGAATCGGTATGGCCGTGGATTTCGACGGCGGTGGAGCCGGCGACGAGGAGGTCCTTCATCATCTGATCGAGGTCGGTTTTGGCGCTTGCGGTGAAGGTGTTCTTGCCGGTGTCGAAGGTGATGTTCCAGGCCTTACGGCTGACGACGTTGGTCATCTTGTCGCTCGAGTTGAACTGCGGGACGGAGGCCGGGGCCATGGCACCGGAGCGGGCGGCGATGGCGGCGATGTAGGAGGTGTCGAGGATCTGGTCCACCGCGGGGTAGTTGGGGACGAGATCGGGATACTGCTTCACGACGATATCTCCGAAGACCGTGTAGGTGGCGGCGAAGAGATTGGCCGCGCCTTTGGCCATGCCGTAGAGGAGGAGGTTGTCGGCGAGATTGTTGACGGACGAGCCGCCAAGCTCGACTTGCAGGCCTTGCTTGTCGGGTTCGACGACGCCGTTGTAGTAGCGCTCCCAGTAGTTATAGTCGGCGTTGGCTTCGTGGTAGACAGCCGTGGAGATCTGGGCGGCGTGCTTGAGGGCGGCCGGGTGGGCCTTGACCTGATCGCCGCCATCGAAGGTGGCTTTCAGCATGCCTTCGACGGTGGAGCGGTTGTCCTGCATCCAGCGATCGATGCCGATGATGGTGTTGGGCATCTGGCTGGAGTACTCCTTGGTGGAGACGATGGAGACGAGGCCGCCCTTTTTCTTGGCTACGTTGACGTCGCCGGGGGTCCAGGTGACGACGCCGTTGACGCAAACGTTCTTGGTCTCGCCGGTCTTTTTGCCCTTGTCGACGACGGCGCGTTTTTCGCAGTAGCCGGAGATGTATTTTTCACCGGCGTCGATGTAGTCGCTGGCGGCGACCCAGTTGAGGCACTTGGGGTCGTAGGTTTTTTCGTCGGGGTTGTTGCAGAGGCTGTTATCGCCGAGCCATTTGAGGGCGATGTTCCAATCGCCGTCGCGGAGGTAGCCGGCGACGAGTCCGCCACGGGAGGCGGCGGGGTTCTGCTTCCAGGCGGGCGGGCCCATGAACTTGTCTTCGCCGCGGGAGTAGCCGGCGGAGCCGATGACTTTGGCGGTGTAATCGGGGCCGAGCTTCTTGAGCGTGTCGTTCAGACCTTTGAGGAAGGTGGCGGCGCCATCGCCCATGATGGCGACGAAGTGGGCGCCTTTGGTGGGCTGTTTGTTGCCGTTTTTAAGTTCGGTGGCGAAGGCGACGAGGGCTTCCTGCATTTTGCCGGAGTCGTCTTCACGAACGAAGCGGAGGTTGACGCCCTCCTTACACATGAAGCTGCCGTCGGTGGATTGGGGACCGCCGGCGGCGAACATGAGGCCCATTTGGGCGTTCCAGGCCCAGTGGTAGAAACGCACTTCGGGCTTGTCGTCGCAGCCGCGTTTGGAGCCGGGGAGATTGACGGCGGCGACGTTGGAGGACTGCGAACCGGAGGCGGTTGGCAGGTCGATACGGCCGACGTCGACGGAGCTGCGCACTTTGGCGCTGGGGATTAATTTATCGAGGAGCCCGTATTCTTTCAGGGTGTATCCCACGATACCGGCGCCGAGCAGGAAGATCAGTGCCCAGCCGCCCTTTTCGATTCTGACAGCCATTTTCTTTCGTCTCCTTTTAAGGAACACGCGCACAACGGACTCGCTCCGGCCCGGCAGGAGGGGCGAGGAACTCGCCCTTTGGTGCCGTGCCTGCGCGGCCTGTGCGCTTTAGAGGGACTTCTCGCCTTCGCGGCCGCCGATGGTCTTGTCGGGGGTGGCTGCGCCGGCCTGCGGCGACACCATGCCCATTTCGACCTTGAACTGTTTCAGCAGTTCGTTGGCTTGCAGCTTTTCGGCTTCTTTTTCGATCTCGAAGCGTTGCTGATCGACGTTGCTGAGCGCCATGTCCATGCGCGCTTCGTTGACCGCGGTTTGCTCTTCGATCTTGCGAACCATTTCGTCGTGCGTCTGGCTTACGCCGGCCACTTCAAACTGCTCCATGGCGTCGGCAACTTTGGACTGCCACTGGGATCGGCGATGGTCGCGAATGGCATTCATGGCCTCGCGTGTCTTGCGTTCCTTTTCCCGGAGGAACGCCTGTTTGACCATCATCGCTTTGTCGTAAGCGGCTTTTGCCGCGCCCAACTGGCCACCAGTCCGAGCCAGGGCGGAGCGCGTTTGTTCCAACTGCGCCGCAAACGTCGCGGCGATATCGTCACGGCCGGCCTGGATGGCCGCCTTGGTTTTCGAGGTCAGTTCGACGACTTCGGTTTTGTACTTTGCTTCCTCTTTCTCGAGGAGTGTGACGTTCGCCTTGACCATGGCGATGGACTCGTTCATTCGCGGGACCTGATCGTTCATGTCGCGAATGTTCTGTTCGAG
>CANIFK010000414.1 GCA_947466555.1 Acidobacteriota bacterium
CGGATTGTGCAGTTCGAGACCGAGCCGCTGCCGAAGACGGGGACGGGGAAGATCCGGAAGAACGTTTTGCGTGAGCGGTTCTGGGCCGGGAAAGAGACGCGGATTCAGGGTTAGAAGCCGGCGAGTTGGATGGCTCCGTCGCTTGTGTTCATGCGGCGGAGGTAATCGATCTGGCCCAGGTGGTAGTTCAGGTGGCCGAGCAGGTGGAGGACGAACTGGCCCGTGGTGAGCGGCTGGCCGAGGACGTTTTCGGGGAAGAGGGCGTCGAGGTCGGCGGTGGCCAATGTGGGGATAACGGTTTCGCGGACCGCGTCGATGCGGGCGGCGACCTCGGCGCGGGTGAGTCCGGTTGAGGAGAACTCGAGCGGACGCTGGCGCGTGTAGGCGATGCCGCCGAGTTGGCGGCCGATGTATTCGCGGAGGTTTCCTTCGAGGTGGAGGGCGAGGTTGCCGGCGGAGTTGGTGACGCCGGGGGCGGTTTGCCAGAGCGATTCATCGGTGGGGAAGGCTGCTATTTCCTGCGCCACTCGGCGCAGATCGCGGGTGAAAAGGCTGATGAGTTCGGAGTGAAGCGCCATTCAGCCATTATCATGGAAAGACATGGTTTCCTTACGGTTGGAGTGCACTGTTGAGCAGAAAGACGAGTTGATCGCCGCGCTGTGGGAGGACGAAACGCAGGGCGTGACGGAGATCGACTTGAACGCCAACCGCGTGGAGTTGCGGGCGTTTTTCGCGGAGGCCTTTGACGCGGCGGCGTATGCGGCGTTTGACCCGCGGTGGGAGGAAGAGCCCGATGTGGACTGGGCGGCGGAGACGCGCGCGCGGTGGCCCGGGTTTGCGGTGGGAGAGCGAATCTGGGTGGTGCCGCCGTGGAACGACGAGCCGACGCCGGAGGGCCGGGTTCGTTTGGTGATCAATCCCGGGGTGGGGTTCGGCACGGGCGCGGATTTGACGACGCAGCTGTGTTTGCAGGCGTTGGAGCGGGAGTTGAAACCGACGGACGTAGTGTTCGACTTCGGCACCGGCTCCGGCATTCTGGCGCTGGCGGCGAATGCGTTGGGGGCGAAGGCGGTGAGCGCGGCGGATATTGATCTGGACGCGGTGATGGCGGCGCGCGAGGACCTGCCGGCGGCGGTGGGTTTGTTTGTCGGCTCGATCCGTTCGGTGCGGGATGCGAGCGTGGATGTGTTGCTGGCGAATTTGAACGCCGAGACGATTGCGAACCACGCCGCCGAGATGAGCCGTGTGCTGCGGCCGGGTGGGCGGGTTATCATCAGCGGTGTGCCGCCGCGGCATGGGGAGCGGGTGGTGAAGGCTCTGACCGCCAACGGCATACCGCCGAGGGAGGTCTATGAAGAGGACATTTGGCTGCGTATTGTTTGCTAGCCTGCTGCTGTGCGGGCAGGAGACGTCGCTTCGGAAGTTAGAGGCGGAGATGGCGCGGGTGGCGGCGGTGGGCGGCGGGGTTGTTGGCGCCGTGGCGATCCATGTGGAGACGGGGCGGATGGCGCAGTTGCGGCCGGCCGAGCGGTTCCCGATGGCGAGCACGTTTAAGATTCCGATTGCGGTGAAGTTGTTGGAGATGGTGGACCGCGGCGAGGAGTCGTTGGACCGGATGGTGACCGTGGAGACGCGCGATCTACATCCGGGGAGTGGGACGCTGTCGCAACTGTTCGTGCAGCCGGGCGTGGCGTTGAGCGTGCGGAATCTATTGGAGTTGATGCTGCTGATTAGCGATAACTCGGCGACCGATATTCTGTTGCGCGCGGTGGGTGGGCCGCGGGCGGTGACGGCGAAGATGCGGGAGTTGGGACTCGATGGGATCCGCGTGAACCGGCCGACGGCGGGGTTGATTGCCGATTACTGGAGGCTGACGGACCTGCCGCATGAGATGGCGTGGACTCCTGAAATGTGGAAGGCTCGCTACGCGGGGACGACGGCAGGCGGGCGGGATGAGGCGGCCGCGCGGTTCCAACGCGATGAGCGGGACACGGCGACGCCGCTCGATATGGCGCGGCTGTTGGTGAAGATTCAGAAGCGGGAGGTGAAGGGGGCGGAGTTGCTATTGGATATTTTGCGGCGGTGCCAGCCGGGGGAGGCGCGGTTGAAGGGATTGTTGCCGGAGGGGACGGCTGTTGCGCATAAGACGGGGTCTATGGGTGTGACGATCACGAATGACGTGGGGATTATTGCGTTGCCGGGCGGAGCGGGGCATGTGGCGGTGGCGGTGTATGTGAAGGCGAGCGACCAGCCGGAGCGGGCGCGCGAGCGGGCGATTGCAGAGATCGCGCGGGTGGCGCGGGATTTCTTTCTGTTTCAGTAGGAGCGGTTAGGGGCGGCCGTAGTACCAGTTCTCGTTGATCCGTTGAACTTGGGATTTTGAATCGGCGCCGGAGGGGTCATAGACGTATCCCTCCGGGCCATCGGAGGAAAGAAACTCGTAGAAGAACACTACTTCTTTACCGTTGTGTTCGGTGACGGCGATCTTCTTTTTGCCCGTGCGGAAATCGCGCCTCCGCTGATAGGCGTTGGGGACTACCGGCTCCGGCGCCAGGGTCCCTGCATGGATGCGTTCGATGATCTGGGCGAACTCGGCCTCATTGCGCTTGAATTCTATGTAGCGGCTTAGCTTGTCGAGCGGCAGGAGATAGACGAGGAGAAGTGTCCAGACGCAGATTACAAGGGGCGTGCTGTCAGGTCCTGTACTATCCCGTCTCGTGAAGCGATACAGCGCACGGAACGAGACGAGCCAATAGAGCATCCAGACACACGCGAACGGCAACGTCATCGGGAAGCCATCATTGACAGCGGCGAAGCCGACGAGAAGGGTGCAAATTGCAATCGTGATTCGCATGGGATCCGTCAGTACGCGAAGTATATCCAGTGCTCGTCCAGGCGCCAGCGCTTGTGGGCACCGTGGTCGCTGAAGTGGTCTGGATTGGCCCCCGTAGGGACGTAGAGCCAACCCTCCCACGTATCGGAAGTCCACCAGGAGTAGAAGAACACGGTAGGGTGGCCGTCGATCTCGATGAGTGCGATGTCGTGCCCATCGATGGTCCGGTGCGGCGCCTGTATCAAGAGACCTCCGGGCGGGTCGACGGGGAGAATTCGACCGGCCTCGCGCTCCCGGACAATGGCCTGGCGTGGGGCGAGTTTCTCGCGGAATTCGAGGTAGCGGCTCAGGGTATTGAAGGGTAGCGCGAAGACAGCGAAAAGAGTTGTGGCGCAGACGAGAAACGGGTAGACGGATCGAGGCCATTCCCGGTGGCGGAGTATGTAGAAGATCCCGCTACCCAGGGCCATGACCCAGAAGAGCAGCCACAGAGCGAGGTTCGACGCGGGCCGCATCATCAAAGGGAACGCGGCGTGCCAAACCGACGAAACCAGAACCGCGATGCAGACCCCGATGGTGATCCGCAGGAACACGTTGCTACGCCAACATCACCGATGGGTTGTAGACGAGCACGCGCGAGCACTCCTCGCACTGCCACAGCTTGTCCGGTTCCGCCTTCACGCCTTGCCAGAAGGCCAGGCGCAGCGCCATCTGGCACACGCCGCAGTTGCCATCGATGGCTTCACAGAGAATGGGTCCGGTTTTGTACTTCTTGCGGAGCCGCTCGTAGAGTTGCGCATACTTCGGATCGAGCGCGGCCACCAGTTCCTTCACCGACGTTGCGTTCTGGGCGATCTGCGCCATGCCGGCTTTGTGTTCCTGCTCGGCGGCTTTGAAGTGCTCGAGGCCCGCCTTCTGCGCGGCGGCGAGTGTGGCCTGCTCCGCCTTGATCTGCGGCTCCAGTGTTTCGGACTGCTCCATCAACTCCAGCACGCGGTCTTCGGCCTTGCTGATCTCGCTGGTGTTGAACTGAATCTCGTGTTCGAACGCGGTGACCTGGGCTTCGCTGGAGGCCTGTTCCAACTGCCCCTTGAGCTTCTTCAGCTTGGTCTGGCGCAGTTGCACATCGCCTTCCAACTGGCGACGTTCCTTTTCGTTGGCGGCGAACTGGGCCTGCAGGTCTTCCACCTGTTTCTTCTTTGCCTCCACCGCCTTCTTTTCGGCGGTGAGGATCTTCGGCAGTTCGGTGAGGCGGACCTGGAGCTGATGGGTCTGGGCGTCGAGTTGTTCGAGGCGGGCGAGCGTAGAGATCTCTGGAAGCATTGATTCCTAGCGGATTCTAGCACGCAATCGTTCGAGGGGTTTGGCGAGGGCGGTGACGGCGAGATCCATCTCCTCGATTTTCAGACTGCGGCAGACGAAGTAGTAAAGGCCGACGCCGGTGGGCAGCGCCATGGCGAGCGTCAGGAGGTAACGACCGCGACCGGCGGGCATCCACGCGGTGGCGAGCCACTCGGCGCCCCAGATGCCGAACGACATGATGGCGGTGGCGAAGGTGATCTTCATGACGCTGGAGAACAGCGCGCGGCCATAGATGCCGCCGACGCGGTGGCGTAACATCGCGAACTGCAGCAGAGCACCGCTGACGGCGACGGCGGCGGTGGACAGCGCGAGGCCCGCGTGGCCGAAGCTGGTGGCGCCGGTCATGGTAGAGACGATGAAGTAGTTCGTCGCGATGGAGGCCAGGCTGATGTACATGGGCGTCTTCGAATCCTTCAGCGCGTAGAAGGCTGGGACGAGGATTTTCAAGGCCGCGTAGCCGACGAGGCCGGCGGCGAACCACGCGAGCGCGGCGGCCGTTTGTTGGGTGTCGTAGCGATGGAACTCGCCGCCTTCAAATAGTGATCCGATGATGGCATCGCCGATGACGAGCAGGCCGGCGGAGGACGGGATGGTTAGCAGAAAGACGAGGCCGAGCGATTGCGAGAGCGTGCGGCGGAAATCGTCCATATCCCCGTTGGCGGCGGCGCGGGAGATGGCGGGCAGTGTGGCGCCACCGATGGCGACCCCGAACAAACCCAGCGGCAATTGCATGAAACGGAAGGCACAGCCGAGCCAGGTGACGGGGCCGTTGAAGTGGGTGACGGGATCGTTGATTTGGGAGGCGAAGTTGGAGTTCACCAGGACGTTGATCTGCACGGCGGCGTTGCCGAGGATGGCCGGGCCCATGAGCTTGGCAATGTGGAGGAGGCCGGGGTGATCGAAGTTGAACGCGGGGCGGAAGATGAAGCCTTCGCGGACCAGGCTGGGCACCTGGGCAAACAACTGCAGCGCGCCGCCGCACATGACACCCCACGCCATGCCTTCGATGGGCGTAATGCCTATTTGCGGGCCGAACACCCGGCCGATCAGGAGACCGCACACCAGTGAGCCGACGTTGAACATGGACGAGCTGAGGGCGGGGAGTGCGAAGCGGCCGCAGGCGTTGAGGATACCCATGACCTGCGCGGCGAGGGCGACGAGCAGCAGGAAGGGGCTCATGATGCGCGTCATGCGGACGGCCATGTCGAACTTCCCGGGCACGTTGTGGAAGCC
>CANIFK010000415.1 GCA_947466555.1 Acidobacteriota bacterium
CGGATTGGAAGTAGCCCTTGTCGTTCCAGATCGGGGTGGCGGTGCCGTTATCGGAACAGAAGAAGACGATGGTGTTGTCGTCGAGGGCTAGCTCCTTCATGGTGTCCATGACTTGGCCGACGTAGCGGTCGATGCGGGAGACCATGCCGGCGTAGGCGGTGCGGGGCTTGTTCTGATGGGCGTAGTGGTTGCGGGGGTCGTGATAGGCTCCGTCCTCGACGATGGTCTTGTCGTAGGGCTGCATGGAGTCTGACGGGACGAGCAGTTCCAGGTGGGGAATGGTCAAGGGGAGGTAGAGGAAGAAGGGCTTCTTCTTCATCTTGCCTTCGTGGAGGAATCCGACGGCCTGGCGGGCGATCAGGTCGTTGCCGTAGGTTTCCTTGTAGCCGCCGTTGTTGTCGCGGAAGGGGACGACTTCGTCGTTGGAATAGAGGAAGCCGGGGTACTGCGAGTGCGGGTGAATCTGGTGGAGGAAGCCGTAGAAGGTCTCGAAGCCTTGCTTCCAGGGAACGCCGTCGGAGCCGATATCACCGAGGCCCCACTTGCCGAAGCCGGCGGTGAGGTAGCCCGCTTTTTGGAGGACTTCGGCGACGGTCACGTCTTCGGCGAGGAGGGGGACTCCGCCGGTGTTGGCGCGGACGGAGGTGTGGCCGGTGTGCTTGCCGGTCATGAGTACGGAGCGGGAGGGGGCGCAGACGGTGCAGCCGGCGTAGGCGTCGGTGAAGCGGATGCCTTCGGTGGCGAGGCGGTCGATGTTGGGGGTCTGGATGTGCTTTTGGCCGTAGCAGCCGAGGTCGCCGTAGCCGAGATCGTCGGCCATGATGAAGACGATGTTGGGCGGGGGCGCGGCCTGGGCGTGGAGGGTGGCGGCGCCGGCGGCGGCGAGGCGGAGGAACTGGCGGCGGGAGGCTTGGGTGGACACCTCCGAATTGTACTAATAGCGCTAGTAGCGGGGTACGGTGGTGTCGATTTCGGCGCTCCAGCGATCGATGCCGCCGGACATGCTCTGGCAGTTTTCGACGCCGTTTTTGCGGAGCCAGTAGACGACGTTGAGACTGCGGACGCCGTGGTGACAGTAGACGATCAGGGGCGTTGCGTCGGCCTGGGCATCGAGCTCCTGGAGGCGGGTGGGGACGGTGCCCATGGGGACGAGGTTGGCGCCTTCGATGCGGCAGATCTGCCATTCCATGTCCTCGCGGACGTCGATGAGACAGATTTTTTCGCCGGCTTTGCGGCGGTCTTCGACTTCGCGGGGCGTGAGTTCGTAGGGGAGTTCCTGATCGGCCATGGGTCCTTTCATTGTAGGGGGTGGCGTTGGTTAAATCTCATTCTTTGCATCACCTGGGGGTTGGGAAAGGGACTAGAATAGCGGCGAGGGCTCTCCATGGCGCGGTCATACTGGATGGTGTTTTTTGTCGGCGGGTGTTTGCTGCAGGCGCAGTATCCACCGGGTCAGTATCCGCCGGGCGGGCAATATCCTCCTGGTGGCCAGTATCCCGGCGGACAATATCCGCAGGGCGGGCGATATCCGCAGGGGAGCGGGACGGGTTTACCGATGCCGCGGATTAAGCTGCCGACGCGCAAGCCGAAAGACGGCGACGCGGCGAAGAAGGACGGGAAGGCGAACAGCGAGATCAAAGTTACCTTACAGTCCGTGGATGGGACGTTGGGGAAGCTGTCGGAAAAGTCGCTGGTTTTGAATACGCCTGAGAAGGGCGCGCGGACGTTCCGGCTGTTGGCGAAGACGCAGTTTCTGGACAAAGAAGGCCAGGCGATGCGGGACTCGCTATTGAAGCCCGGGGACCGGTTGCAGGTATCGTTTAATCCCGACGATGAAGAGACGGCGTTGCGGGTGACGTTGACGCGGGAAGGGACGGAGGAGGAGCGGGCGGCGGCGGCCAAGGACTTGGGCGAGACGGCGCCGGAGGCTGCCGCGGCGGCTCCTACTGCTCCCGCGGAGAGGCCGGGGAGTTTGCGGCCGGAGCCGGAGACGGTGGTGCGATCGGCGGCTCGCGATAAGGATGATGACCGGCCGGTGTTGCGGCGCGGGAAGCAGGATCGTCCGGCGAAAGCGGCGGAGCCGGAGGATGAGCCCGTTGCGGCGCCAGTGGCGCGGAGCCGGGCGGCGGAGCCGGAAGATAAAATTGACGCGGCCGAGGCGCGGGAGATTCAGGAGCAGGCGCGGGCGGCGGGGTTGAACACGGATCCGATCATTGCGGCGGCGCGGGACGCGGCCGGGGAGTTCACCGAGACGTTGCCGGACTTTTTGGTGCAGCAGCACACGATGCGGTACATGAGCGCGACGAAGCCGCCGAGCTGGCAGGCGATCGACATTGTGACGGCGGAGCTGGCGGTGGTGAAGGGTAAGGAAGAGTACAAGAAGATTTCGATCAACGGGAAGCCGACGACGCGGCCGATTGAGAAGACGGGGGCGTGGTCGACGGGTGAGTTTGCGACGACGCAGCAGGACATCCTGGCTCCGTTTACGGCGGCGAAATTTGTGAAGCGTGGGTCGCAGCGGATGGTGGGCCGGGACACGATTGTGTACGACTACACGGTGAAGCAGCCGAATTCGCACTGGCGGATCATTCCGGAGAATGGGAAGAGTTATAACCCGCCGTATAAGGGCTCCATTTGGATTGACCAGGAGACGAAGCGGGTATTGAAGATTACGCAGAAGGCGACGTATTTCCCGGACAACTTTGAGTTCAACTCGGCCGAGGTGACGCTGGAGTATGACTTCGTGCGGATCAGCGGGCGGGCGGTGTTGTTGCCGGTGCGGAGTGAGAATATCATCTGCGTGGCGGCGAGCACGGATTGCAGCCGGAATGAGTTGAATTTCCGGAATTACCGGAAGTTTGGCGCGGAGTCGGCGATTACTTTTGAGAAGTAGTTCGGGTGGCGCTCCGGGTGCTCCGGGGCCAGCTCTCCTATTTTGAGAGCTGGCTGGGGTGGCTGGATTCGGATTTCAAAGAGCATTTCGGGGCCGGCGGCGATGGTGTTAACAAGATCGCGGCTCCGGTTGTTGGTTGGCGGGTGGGCTTTGGGGGCCTGTACCGCATTTCTTTCTTTCCCTCCCGCGGGGTGTGTCGCGTCTTAGGGGACACAGCTGCTGTTTGGGTTACGGGCCGAATTTCGTTGGGGTTTTGCCCGCCATGTCCCCGGTGGGTGGTTCTCCTATCCCTTTCCTTCTTTCCCTTTGGCGGGGTGTGTCGCGTCTTGGGGACACAGCTGCTGTTTGGGTTGCGGGCCGAACTTTGTTGGGGTTTTGCCCGCCATGTCCCCGGGGGTGGTGTTTCAGACTTTTCGTTTGATCAGGTCGGGGCGGACTCGGGCGGCGTACCAGGCTGCCAGGGAGGCCGCGATGACGAGATCGTCATGTTCGGTTTGGCCGCTGCGCGGGCGGACGGAGGCGACTTCTCGTTCCAAGGCGTTGGCGTGGTGCACCTCGCGGTGGACACGGATAATCTCCGTCTCCAAGAGATAGCGGAGGTGGGCGACCAGGTCGCGCCGGGGGACGGTGGTCCGCCGGGAGTTTGAGCCGACTTCGAGGCCGGCGGTGATGACGACGGGCACGATGTTGACGCTCATCTTTTCGGCACGGATGAGTTCGGTGACCACCTGGCCGGGGCCGGCAGCGTCGAGGACGATGTGGATGCGCGGCGGACGCATGCCGTAGCCGTACTGGGCGCGGAGCGTGTTCACCAGTTGGCGAAGTTTGCTGACGACCTCGACATATTCGGTTCCGAGCGGGATCCGTTTGAGGGCACCGAGGGTTAGCACCGGGCGCCTGTGTTGACAGTAGCGGGCATGGTCGAACTTACCGAAGTCCTCCTCGACCAGGCCGAAGACGGCGAAGGCGGAGTGGTCGCGGTCGCGACCGAGATCGAGGCCGATCAGGTAGTCGAGAATGGGTGAGCGGTTCATGGGTGCTTCCTTTGCCTTTTCGCGTTGGTTGTTAGAGACTGCGTTCCCAGTCGGGGGCGAAGAGGTCGAAGTCGTCGCGGAGGCACTTGCGGAAGGTCTCCAGGCTGATGTACTGGCCGCCGGCGGCGACGAATTGGCAGTCGAATTCCTGCTGGAATGTCTCCTCCGACATCGACTCGCGGAGCTTCTTGATGGCCTCTTCGCTGATTCTTGGGCAGTCCTCCAGCGTTCCCAGGATGCGGGTCCAGGGGCTGTTCTGTTGGTGCCACTTTTCGTAGAAGTAGCCGGTTTGGCCGTTGGGCGTGCTCAAGAGCATCAGCGTTCCGTTGGACACCGATAGCATGGGCTCCAGGGCCGTAAATAGTGTGTCGCTGGCGAAGGCGGCTTCGTCGACCACGATCAGACTGGGCGCGGAGAAGCAGCGGATCTTTTCCTCGTTGTCGGGCAGGGCGATGACGCTGGCGCCGTTGGCGAGGGTGAAGCCTTCGCACTGCGGGGGCGCGGTGAAGAGTTCGATGTCCATGAAACGGGCCATTTGGCGGGTTTTATGGAGAATTTGACCGGATTGGCGGCCGCTGGCGCTGGCCAACAGGATCAGGGCGTTGGGCTTGTGCACCGCTTCGTGAAGCACTCGCACGGCGGCGGCGGTGGATTTACCGGCTTGGCGTGGGCCTAGCACGAGGATGCGCGTGTTGGGCTCGGTCAGGATTTGCTCCTGGATGGCGTCGGCTTTGAAGTCCAGATTTTGGGCGGCCCAGGCGGTGATTTCTTCCGGTTGGGGCTCGGGTTCCGGGTCGGGCGTTTGCTCGGGATCGGGCTTGGCTGGGAACGATTCGGGGAGCGGGTCGCTGGTGGCTTCGACGATGTAGGGCGCCTCGGCGAGGGTGCCTTCGACGGGCTGGGCGTCGTTGGTTTGGGGCAGTTCGGAATTTTGCCGCCTGTTTATTTCCAACGACATCTGGGACGGTCCGCTTGTACACGTGCGTTTTTCGAGGCGGAGGAGGGTGCGGATGATGCGCTCGCGTTCGCGGTTGTAGAAGGCGAGGCGGGCGTTGAAACGGTCGATGGTGCCGTTGACGGATTGGACTCCGAGTTTTTCGGTGTCGAGGTTGAGCTTGGCCTGGTCGTGGCAGTGGGGGGCGTTGTTGGTGACGGTGATGAGGAGATCGTGCATGTGGTCGTTTTTGGCGGCGACGATGCGTTTGGATTCCCAGAGGTAGCCGATGAGTTCGTTGACGAGGAGTTCGGCCTGGAAGCCGTTGGGCTGCCAGAAGGCGTATTCCAGGGCTTTGATTTCGAGGAATTCGTCGTTGGACTCGCCGGGGAGCATGTGGCCGCGGGTGGCGTAGAGGCCGTGCTTATAGCTGGCCGATTGGGAACGTTGCATGCCTTCGGGCGTTTTCGGGCCGTTGGACTTGGCGCCGTTGGCACGGGCGCGTTGGGCACGTTCGGTGCGTTGATCGAGGGTGGGCATTGGCCGCTCCTTTCTGTGGGTTGGAA
>CANIFK010000416.1 GCA_947466555.1 Acidobacteriota bacterium
GTAGGTGCCTACAAAACTGTACGCCGTCCCCGCCGCGAGCCCGGAGAACTGGAAGAAGTCGTTATCCCCAGTAGTGGGGCTGATACCGCCAAATACCCGGTCGGTCCCCCCGGGAAGTGCAAACGCGGTGCCGAAAGTGTTGCCGAACTGATCCGTGGCGCCAAAGTTGCCACCCTCGCTGAAAGAGGCGGCCTGGGCCGCGCCAGTGGCTGCCACGGTCAAGCACGTCGTGGTAAGCAGTTCACGCGCAAATCTCTTCAGTGCGGATGTATTGGCTTGTTTCACAGATAATCCCCCAAGGCGTCTAAAAACTCAGATCTTCGAGGTTACCATACGACGCGTCACGTGGAAAACAGCGAAACCAACTCCAGCGTTTCGTGGAGTTCCACTCCTAGCGCCCGCCCGCCGGAAACGCCCGAGGTAAAAAGTCCGCCAGCAGCGTTCGCCAAACCTTCCACTCATGCGCACCCTTCGCCGTCTGGTAGACGTGCTCGATCCCGTGCTTCTTCAAAAACGCCGACAAATCCTCGTGCCCCGGAATCCGCGGGTCCTCATCCCCGCAACCCACATACAGCACGCGCAACTTTACGCCCTTCGCCAACACGCCCGGCAGTGTCTTCTCAAAATCAAAATCCACCCCGCTCAATAGCCCCGAACTGAACTCCCCTACGGACCCAAACTTGTCCTGATTCTTCAGCCCAATCGTAAACGCCTGGCCGCCGCCCATCGATAGGCCCGCGATCGCCCGGTTCTCCCGCCCCGCCGCCACCCGGTAGTGCGACTCTACAAACGGAATCACATCGGTCAACAACTCGCGCCCAAGCGTGTCGATCCCCTCCGGGCTGCTCCCGCCCGCCCAGGTGCCATCGGTGTAGCCGTAGGTCATCACGATGATCGCCGGCGCGGCCTTCTTCTCCGCCACCAGCTTCTCCAAAATCTCGCCGGCCCGCCCATCGTTGGACCAGTTCGCCTCCGTGTCCCCAAACCCGTGCCGCAGATACAACACCGGGAACCGCCGCTTCGGCTCGCTGTCATACTGCGGCGGCACGTAGACATACAACCCGCGCTCCCGATTGACGGCCTTCGAAAAATACGTCCGCACGTGCAGAGCGCCGCGCCGCACCGCCGGCCCCGGCACGTCCAGCAAACTCGCGTCCAACCCATTGATCCCCGTCTTCAGCGCCGCGTTGGCCTGATCCAGAATCCGCATCCCGTCCACCGTGAACGTGTAAGAGTAAAGCTCCGGCTCGAGCGGGCCAATCGTCAACGTCCAAACACCAGCCGCATCCTTCGCCAGCGCCTGCGCCTTCCCGCCGCCCAGGTGCAACAACACCTCCGATGCCTTCGGCGCCCGCACGCGGAAGGTCACCCGCCTATCGCCATGCACCTCCGGCGACACGAACCGCTCACGCCCCGCGTTGCCCGGCGAACGGTACGTGTTCGGCCGACGCTCCTGAGCGCACAACGTCGAAACCAACAGAACGCAAAGTAGAAGTCTCATAGGGAAAACAGCGCCTCCCATTCCAACACAAGCCGCGCCGCCTCCGGCGTCTGCTCGGCCGGCGCCCACGCCGCGAAGTCTTTATCACTCGCCGGCTCCCACGGCCCCGGCTTCACTTCGTAGCAAACCGTCACATCGCTCAACGCCACCACCGTGTGCCAAACGCCCGGCGCCAGATCAATGCCGCGCACCGGCCCCGCCGTATCCAACAGAAACTGCCCTGTCGTCACGCCGTTGTCATCAAAGCAGACAATCCCCACCCGGCCCGTCAGCGGCAGAAACGCCTCGCTCTTCGCCGGAGTCACATGCCGATGCGGCCGTACATAGGTCCCGCGCAGCAGCACGTTCAGCATCCGGTGCGGGTTGTCCGCAGGCCCCTCGTGGAAGTTGTGATTCATCCGCAACCGCGGCGAAGCCCCGGCGCGCTCCGTCAACTCCGCAAACAACCCGTCAGTGATCAACTGGACACCATGCATACCCTACAGCGTACCCGCATTGTGTTGTGATAATGTACTCCCAACTCTATGCTTCAACTGAGATTTCTAACAGCCTTGCTATGCCTCGGCACAGCCGCCCTATGGGCGCAGAGCGAACGCGGAAACATTACCGGTATGGTGACCGATCCAGCCGGCGCTGCCGTGGCCGGTGCCCAACTCACTCTCACCCAACGCGACACGAACGCCGTCGCCAAATCGATTAGTACCGGTAACGGCGAATACAACTTTCCCAACCTCCTTCCCGGCGCCTACCGCCTGGAAATTTCCGCCGCCGGATTCAAGCGATTCCTGCAGCAAAACCTGACCCTTTCGGCCGGTAACACGATTCGCATCGACGCCGCTTTGCAGATCGGCCAGGTCTCGGAATCCATCGAAGTCACCGCCACCGCGGCCACCATTCAAACGGATAACGCCAAGGTTTCGACGTCGGTCGAAAACAAATTGGTCGACGAACTCCCGCTCGTCGTCGCTGGCGCCATGCGCAGCCCGTTTAACCTCGTCGCCGTCGCGGCCGAGGCGCGCGGCTCCGGCACCGGCCTCTCCATCGGCGGCGGCCAGGCCGCCCAGTGGGATGCCACGCTCGACGGCCACTCCGTCGGCACCAACCGCTCCGGCGACACGGCCGAAGCGGCTCTGAACACACCATCGGTGGAATCGCTCACCGAATTCTCCGTCGACACCAATGGCTTCAAGGCTGAATACGGCCAGGCCGGCGGCGGCGTCATGACCTTCGCCTCCAAGTCCGGTACCAACGCCTTCCACGGCTCCGTCTATGACTTCCTGCGCAACGACAAGATGGACGCCCGCGGCTTCTTCGCCGCCAAACGCTCCATCTACCGCCAGAACGATTACGGTTTGACCGCCTCCGGTCCCGTGCGCATTCCCAAGCTCTACGACGGCCGCAACAAGACCTTCTACTTCTTCTCCTACGAAGGCTTCCGCAACCGCGTCGGCGCCAACGATTCGGTGCTCAACGTGCCCACGCCGGAAATGTACAACGGCGACTTCCGCAACTGGGTGGACCAGAACAACCGCCTGATCCCGATCTACAACCCGCTCACCACCCGCGCCAACCCGTCCGGCGCCGGCTCCGTCCGCGACGTCTTCCCGAACAACCAGATCCCGGCCAGCCTTTTCTCGACGACGGCCAGCGCCATCGCCGGCTTCGGCAAAGGCGTCGCCCCCAACCGCGGCGCCGCTCCCGGCACCTCCGGCTACGTCCGCAACAACTACCTCGTCAGCGGCGGCACCATGGTCACCCCGACCGATAAGTGGAGCGTCAAAGGCGACCAGATCCTGGGCAGCAAACAGCGCATCAGCTTCCTCTACAACACCACCAAGTTCCGCAACAATCCCGGCCCGAACGGCCCTCCCGGATTGCCCCAACCGCTGTGGAACGGCCAGATCCAGGCGTGGGACACCGAAGCCTTCCGCTTCACCCACGACTACACGGTCACCTCGACCATGGTGAACCACTTCTCCTTCGCCAAGAACACGTTCACCAAGAACAGCTTCTCGGCCAACGTGGACAAGGATTGGAAGAGCAAGGTCTGCATCAAGAACGTGGTCGATTGCAACCAGAACTTCCCCACCATCAACTTCACCGAATACACCGGTTGGGGCGGCGCCAGCTACAACGGCACCAATCAGCCCGGCTGGGCGATGAAGGATGACCTGAGCTACATCCGCGGCCGGCACACCATGAAGTTCGGCTTCCAGTTCCAGCAGCAGAACGCCGACGGCTTCGGCCAGCAGGACATCGGCGGCCGCGCCGATTTCAGCTTCCTCAGCACCTCCATTCCGGGCAACACCACGTTCCCCGCTTCGGGCGGCAGCTCGTTTGCCTCCATGCTGCTGGGCCAGGCGTTCCTGGGCCGTACGGAAACGATTCGCGACGTCACCCAGCGCTACCCCTACTACGGGTTCTACGCGCAGGACGACTTCCGCATTTCGAAGAAGCTCATGATCAACGTGGGGCTGCGTTATGACCTGACCATGCCGCCGACCAACAAGCTGGATCAGTACTCCGACTTCAACCCCACCAAGCCCAACCCGGCCGCCGGCAACATCCCCGGCGCGCTGTGGTTCGCCGGCGACGGCCCGGGCCGCGAAGGCAAACGGAGCCTCGTCCCCGGCTGGTATGGCGGCTGGGGCCCGCGCGCGGGCTTCGCCTACACGGTCAACGAAAAGACCACCGTTCGCGCCGGCTTCGGACGCTCCTTCTCCCGCGTCACCGCGGTGCAGGGCAGCGGCCACTTTGCCGGCTTCATCGGCCAGTACCAGTTCAACAACGGCTCGCAAGGCGTGCAACCGACGTTCGTGCTCGATCAGGGACTGCCGGCCTACACGCTGCCGCCGTCGATCAACCCGGGCTTCTCCAACGGCAACACGGTGGACTACTGGCAGGGCCAGGAAGCCACGCGCGCCCCGGAGAACATCTTCTGGACGTTCACGATGCAGCGCCAGCTGGCGTCGAACATGACGCTCGAAGTTGGCTACAACGCCACCGCCGGCTCTCACCTGCAGACCGGGTTGCTGAACCTGAACCAGACGCCGACGGCGACGATGAACGCGCTGATCAATCAGTACGGCGTGACCAACGCGCTGGCGCTGCTGCGCGCCGACATCACGTCGGCCACGGCGGTCAACGCCGGGATCAAGGAACCGTTCACCGGCTTCAAGGCCCTCTGGGGCGGTTCGGCCACCGTGGCGCAGGCGCTGCGTCCGTATCCGCAGTACTCCACCATTTCCACCGGTGTGCAGAACGGCGACAAGAGCGGCCACTCGTCCTATCACGCCATGGTCATCAAAGCGGACCGGCGCTTCTCCAAGGGCTTCACCGGCCAGTGGAGCTATGTGTTCTCGAAGCTCATGACCGATTCCGACACCTACTTCGCCAACGCGGCCAGCGCGCAGGATCAGTACAACCGGCGGCTGGAGAAGTCCATCGGCCAGTTTGATCAGACGCACTCGGTGAAGTTCAGCACGCTGTGGGACCTGCCGTTCGGCAAGACCGGCAAATGGGCCACCAGCGGCATTATGAGCCACCTGCTGGGCGGCTGGCGGTTGGCGGCGATTCAGGTCTACAACAGCGGCGTGCCGCTGGCGTTGGCCCGCAACAACCCGCTGCCGATCTTCAACGGCGTTACGCGTCCGCAGATCGACAGCTATGAAGGCTGGCGCGCGCCGATCGCCGGTGACAAGTTCGACCCGGCCGTCGACCGCTTCCTGAAGCCCGCCAGCGCCTTCCCGGCGCAGCCGAACGGCTTCGGCAACGCGACGCGCTACAACCCGAAGGTCCGCTCGTTCTGGGGCCAGTCGGAAAACGTCAGCATCGCGCGCACGTTCCGGATCACGGAAGGCGTTCGCATCGATCTGCGTGGCGAGGCGTTCAACATCTTCAACCGGACCATCTTCGGGAC